>JACJZV010000003.1:300000-378159 GCA_020635395.1 Flavobacteriales bacterium | reverse complement strand
GCGTATGGCTTGGCTCTCTAAATTTGCTAAAATATCTACCCTGTCTCTTTGGATATTTTTAAATTCTTGTTTACCTATTCATTCAGAAGTAAACGATGACGATTTATCAATTGAGGTTGAAAAATCATTTGCAGATAAAACATGCTATGCTGAAAGTATCAATTTAACACATAGCGATTTGTTGAATTTGGAGGGGGTGCAATGGGTTAATCGAAAATTCAATGAAAATACATTTACACTTAGCAGTGATAATCCAAATTCCAAGGACTATTTAACCGTTAAAATTGCCAATTTGTTTAAAAATTCTTTAATGGAATATCCGGCAAAAATTAGCGGCTCTGTTAATCGAGAAAGTTCCGAAAAATTTACCTTCTTGAGACGCAACAATATTCTTATTGACACAAGAACCGACACTATAAAAGTTTATATATGCGATCAAACAATTTCAGCTAGTTTAGATGGTTATGTATACCAAACAACATTTGGCTCCTCTTTTACAATACCTTAATGGTCAGATATAACTCAAACCTACTACTTGCTTGATATTTTAAGCTGAAAAAATTTCAATTCTACAACCCTATCTGATTAACGTGAATAATGTTTAAGCTGCGATTAAAAGTTGGTTAGATTCCTCTTTTTCGGGAGTAATATTTAAGGAAGGTTTTTTGGGGAGGAAATGATATGCAGTTAAGGCAGATATGACATTCATTAAGAATCCTTTTGGAGCTCTGTGTCTGGTATGCTCTACTTTGCATATATTTTTCAATTCATCGTTTACCGATTCAATTAAGGCTCTTTTTCGAAGCAGAATTTTATCGGTGTCAGAGAGGTTTTGTGATTTCATATTTTTTCGTCTTTTATACACTAAATGTATACCGTCATTCCAAAGATAATCTGCCAATATTTGTGAGATGTAACCTCTATCTACATAGAGTTTTCCAAAGATATTTTTGGTCATTGTTTCAATTACTTTAAGGTTTCGGTCATCTACGTTAGCTCCTGATAGATAGAAACTTAGCAACTCTCCTTTGTCATTTATGATGAGGTGTAATTTGAATCCATAAAACCATCCCATAGTTGATTTTCCTTTGGATGCGAAGTGCTTCATTACACTGTGTTGTTTTTCTCTTTTTATGTGGCAGACTTTTAAGGTCGTTGAGTCGATAAAATTAATACCTCTGCTTGAACCAAGTGCCTTGGTTTTAAGAAAAACTAAAAGTGGAATCATTACCTTTTGTTGTATGGCATTGAACCGCTCATAACTCACCAAGTCAGGAAATAAATGAGTCCAATATACCTGAACCATTTCGGTATAAAAGGCTTTAAAGTTCACATAATTCGAGTGATGAAAGCATAGTAAAATGGTCATCACTTCCGAATCTGACAACTTACCTTTTCTAATGCGACTGGTGCTATTTTTAGCTTCTAAGCGACGTTTTTTGATTTCTACTTCGAATTCTTTACAGAAATCGTCTATTTCTACGAAAATTTCAGCTATTTTTGAATCAGACATAAGGGTGTTTTTTATATTGTAACTACTTGTTAATCAGTTGCTAATATACAAAAATGCCCTTTTACTTTATCCACATTTCTTATCCATTATTCACGTTAATTTTAGGTTTTGGAACCAATCTATTGATTTAATAACTCCCTAATTTTGACAATTAAAACTATGTTACAGTAACAATGGCACTTTTTATACATTTATCGAATTTAATCGTGAACAAAATGTTTTTTGAGAATAATCCAGAAAGTCTGAACCGATTTAAAACTTTTGTCAATTTCAACCAACGAAATACTTCGGAAAGCCGCACCGCACAAGAGGATGACTACCTTATTTCGGTTGCAGCCATGAATGCGGATGACCATAATTTGGATTTTTTTGAAAGCATCGGACTGACGGAAAAGGATTATGTTATTGTTACCCGATATGGTGGTTTTGAGTGGGAGGCTGACTGGCTTGACTGGCATGCACAAACCTATTGTTGGCATATTGGCGAAGCTGAGAAAATGAGAATTGAAATGGAAAAATTTGACCTCCTTTCTGTTCAAAATCTTGTTGATATTGGTTATCTCAATTATTTAGACTCAATAAACAAGGGAATATAAACAACCAAAATTTGATTTTCTTCCGAACAACTCTATTTTTGGCCACAATATTTGGCCTTGTAGTTCAACGGATAGAATAAGAGTTTCCTAAACTCCAGATTCAGGTTCGATTCCTGACAAGGCTACAGAAAGAAAAGGAGTCCACTCCGGTTTTTGTAAATAACCATGATATGGTTGGGATACCAATCTTAAATTGGTAAATAAAAAGGCTGTCATTCAAGACAGCCTTTTATTTGATTAAAAAATTTAATTGGTATTATAATTATCAATCGTGGTTGTAAATTATTTTTTCAACCTGAATTCCGTTATTGGTTTTAATTGTCATAAAATAAACACCGGCACTCAAACCTTCGAATGAATAATTAATTATTTCCGGAACGGCCATATAGTCCGACTCAAACATTACTCTGCCCAAATTATCAGTTATTCGTATAAAAACGTTGGAGGTTTCGGAATCTGTTAAATCTATAGAAATCAGCCCGTTGGTGGGATTAGGATATATTTGAATGATTTCCTCCGATTTTTTTGTTAAAACCCTGAGAGGGTGTATTTCTTCATCCCCGTTGAAATCTATTTGTCGGAGTCGATAAAAAACGGATTTCGTAATAATTGTTTCCACATTTTGATCGATGAAAGAATATGCTAATATCTGGTCTGAATTACCATTTAAAGCCAAGCTATTTACAATACCAATGGGTTGAAAATTGTCGATACCGTCAATACTTCTTTCAACAACAAAATACCTATTGTTAATCTCTGAGGCAGTGGACCAAGTCAATAGAGCATCAGTTTTTACCCATTTAGCTTCGAATTTTAATAATTCGACTGGTACTGGATTGTTAACACCAAAGCCGAAGTCAAGAAACATATTTTGACCCGAGGTTGGTGTTGTAATAACTATTGTGCTAAAACCGCTTGCAATTGAGGTGCTTCCATCACTATCTCCAAAATCAGTAACCGCACTGTTGTCAGTTTTTCCGGTTGCATTGGTTGCAGAGGCACTTTGACTTTGCAAAGTTGTATCTGCTAAATTTACCCGAAGATGATACGTACTGTTTGAGTTTAAACAATAAAATATATCACTATCAAATTCATACTCACCTTGGCTATTCGTCAAGATTTGAACAGGAATTGGAACAGTATTATAACTAATTTCTATATAATTTAGCCGAGCATAACTTGCTGAATTGTTGCTGGTGTAGCTGAATCTAACTGCTGTTGCGGTTTTGGGTAACGTGCCGGTATAAGTTGCACTAAGAGTGCCAGTGGCCGAAACCATGTTAACCCAAGAACCATTGTTAAAATATTCAACGCTGGCAGCAAATGTGCCGGTTGAAGATTTGAAAAAGTAGTAATTAAATGTTATGCTTACCGTTCCGGATGCCTCTTTTAAACTAAATTGTCTCTCTATCGATCTGCTTTCACCGGGATTTAATTGTTGATGGTATAAATTTCCACCAGTTATACGGGTTCCAAGAACGGAGGGGCCATTACTTTCGCCAATCTCAATCCAATTGCTTGAGAAGTTAGTATTTCCATCATTGTTACTGAATGACCCAACATTAAAATCATCTCTTAAATTTTTGCTTGCCGTGGTTCCGCAAGTAACTAAAGTTCCTGTTGTGGTGTATAACATCACCTTGGTGTTCGCTATCCTTCCCTCTTTGCCTTCTTGTAATCCGTCAAGGTCGGGGTCGGCCCAAACTATTCCGCCAATTTTCCACCCATTACTTGGATTTAAGGTAATGCCCATATCCCAACTCATATCCACTTCTCCCTCCGAAAGAGATATAGTGCTGGTGTTGCCGGTAGTCGGGTCAGCATCGCTATCTTCCGAATCATTACTACCTACATTATTGGCAACAATGCTGTAGCCACTTGGGAGGGTGTTTCGTGAAAATTTAATGTAGTAGTCACCAGCCGGTAACTTATCAAACATATATTCGCCGTTTGCCGTGGTTGCGGTGCTACTAATTAGTTCATCATTTAAGTTGTACAATTGAACGCCTACACCGCCAACGTTGTAAAAAGTACCGTTTTGAATCCCATCATTGTCATTGTCTATCCATACTATATTTCCGAGTTTTGCTGGAATAAAATCAATAATACCTCCATCATTGTCAGGCACATTGCCACCTACAGGTAGAAATATTGAAGCACTTAAACCAGTTATAGGATTAACATCACTACCATTGGATGTGTTCGTAGTTTGAGTGGTAAATTGGGTGTTACTTATTGTATTGATAAACGATGTGTAATAAATGCCAGACTGTAAACCAGCAAACTCATATTCGCCGTTCTCATTAGTAACAGCTGCTGATATTGGTTCTTCTGAATCATTAAGCAGTAAAATCGTTTGACCGGGAACGGGATTTTCCGAGCTTTCTTCAATACCGTTTTTGTTTTGATCAAACCAAAATCGACCACTTAAAAGTCCAACAGTGCTGCTTGTTAAGCCAGCGTCAAGATCGAGGTAGGTTTGCCCAGTACTGAGGGAAATATTTCCGGTTTTCCCCAATTGATTTGCCGCACTGCTATCTGTTCCAGAACTTTGGGAAGTAAATACATATCCCGCCGGAGCATTAACGAATACCACGTAATATGTTCCGGCAGAAAGATTTGTGAATAGATATTTACCGTTTTCATCAGTAGAGGTTGTTTGTATTAACGTATTTGAAGTATTGTACAACTTCGCTGTGACACCCGGGGCCCCAGGCTCGTCAGCGTCTTGATATCCATCTTGATCTATATCAAACCAAACGTAGTTGCCCAGACTTGCTACATTCGCTTTATAAATTCCAGCATCGTGAGACATGTCGTCTTCACCTTCTTCTAACGCAATAACCGAGGTCTTTCCTGTTGAGGTGTTAACATCGCTATCAACTTTGTCATCACTTCCGGCGTTTTGTGTTACAAATGTGTATCCACTCGGTAAGGTTGAGGATACAACTTGTATAAAATAGTCTTCTGCCGCAAGTTCATTGAAAATATAATAACCCAATCCACTTGTTGTTGTTGAGTCTATTACTGTATTTCCAGTGTTGTCAAGTAGTCTAACCCTGACACCGGGTACCCCTGGTTCTCCGTTGTCCTGCAAGCCATTGTTGTTAAGGTCATACCAAACTCTATTTCCTAAACTTGCTGGCAGAACATCAATGACATTACCAATAATTCCGGCATCCACATCGGTAGTATGAGTGCCTGCATTAATTGTAATGTTTGCTGTGCGGCCAGAAGCATTGGCGTTATTATCCGTGCTGGGTGTTCCGCTCCCTGTGCCTGTAAACTGATGGTTGGGTGGAATATTGCTGAACTGTATGTAATATGTTCCTGCGGCAAGATTTATAAACTTATACCATCCATTTCTATCTGTTGTTGTCCTATCTTGTTCAATGTCGCTTGTATTGTATAGTATTACTGTTACTCCTGCTACTCCTGCTTCGTTGCTATCTTGTATGCCATCCTGATCATAATCATACCACACAAAATCGCCCAGAGATGCTGTGTTTGTATTGGTTGTATCATTGATACCAGCATCTATACTCATGTTTATTTCGCCGGCAGATAGTATAATGGTGTCTGTATTTCCTAAATTTTGGTTTGGGTCACTGTCAACGGTATTGTTGAATCCTAAATAGGGATGCACCAAATTATAACCGGATGGTAGATTTGAAAACTCTAAGATATAACCTCCGGCATTAAGATTATTAAATACATATTGTCCGTCAAAAGAAGTAAACAGTGAATCCAATCGTGAACCAGATGAATTTTTTAGTACCACCTTTATGTCTTCTACACCTTTTTCATTTCCTCCGCTTTGTATCCAATCATTATTTAAATCATACCAAACAAAATTGCCTAAGGAGGCCGAAGATGCAGGCTGTCGGACAAGTCCGGCATCTATATGTCTGATGTTTTGGCCAGAAGTCAGGACTATATTTGACGTTTTTAACGATGTGGTATTAATATCACTATCAAAAGCATCGTCGCCCACATTTGCGGTTGAAGCAATAAAACCGGGAACTGGGTTCATACCTACCACATAAGTTCCAGCATCTAAATTGTTAAATAAATACATACCATTTTTGTCTGTGTAGGTATTCATTAGTTTGTTTCCACTGTTATCATAAAGTGTTACTAAAACACCTGAAAATCCCTTTTCTGAATAATCCTGAATACCATTACTATTTTCGTCAAACCAAACATAATCACCGATAGAACCTACAGAATTTTCGGCAGGTATTAATCCAGCATCAAGGTCTAAGTGATTATTGGTGCTGATGCTTACATTTGGAGTTTTACCCGTGGTCGGGTTGGCATCACTACCAAAGGATGTTCCGGTCGTTTGCGAGGTAAACTTGTAGTTTGGAGGCAGGTGAAATTGAACATAATATGTACCTGAGGTTAAATCTCCAAAACGGTAACGACCGTTGGCATCTGTCTTAGTTGTTCCAAGAAGATTATCAGAACTATTAAATAAAGTTACCTCGATACCGCTCATGGCAGGCTCATTGGCATCTTGGTCTCCATCCTTATTCAAATCGAGCCAAACATAATCTCCCAAATAAGGATTTGCGTTTATTTGGTAATTAGTTTCTGTAAAGTTTGTAGATGGAATACAATCTTCACACTGTGGGGCATAGGCCCGAGTAGTGGTTGTTTCGTCATACTGCGAGAAAACAGCCCCCTTAAAACTAATATTTATCAAACCCGAGGATGGAAGACTAGCAGCCGTATAGGTAAATATACGTTTGACTGTGTCGTATGTATAGCTGCCACACGAGGCACCAGATGATGCTGAACAACTAAAGGTTGAAAGGTTGATGAAAAAGTTTTGTGGAAGGGTGTCAATAAAAGTTTTTTCTATGGCATTGACACCACCCGATGCATTCTGGAATTGATAGCTCATTGTTAGAGTGTCTCCACTTATTAAAATTGCCGGAGATACAGATTTCGAAATAGAGACATCCAATCTAGACCATGGGCCACCTGTATTGCCAGATATGTTGGCTGCATCATTACCAGAAAAAGTGTCCTTCAGATACATATTCGAGGGAATGATAAAATTGGCATTTGTTCCTCCGTATCTTGAGGAGGAAACGGTAAAACCACACCCAGACAAATTTATTTTGCCAACTTCGATGGCATATTGCACCTTTATGGTATCTCCAACAGCCCAATTTTTGACTCTTCTTTGTATTAAAGAATAGTTACTATAACCTGCGAAACTTGCACTTAAGGTTGTGCTGTAATAAAGATTTGAGTTATAAAAACTTGTCTCATATAGGCTGGATCCTGCACCAACCGACCACACGGTATCAATAATTCTCATGTTATTTGTTATTACCGCTGTTCCAGAACCTGATTTTACCCAAGTACCAAAGGGTAAAAAATAGGTTAACAAAACACTATCTGCCGTGGATGGACCATGATTTACATAATACACGGTATGATAGCTCGTATCCGGTCCACTTTGGCAAGCAGCATTGAATGTTGTCTGACTTCCAACTACCTCTATGTCAGTTACGGGGCAGGCAGCAGCCGTGCAGGGCCCCACATCGTTTCCATTGATACTGACAAAGTTATTAGCACTGAAAGTATCTGTAAGTGTTAAATTAGTTGGAATAGTAAAGCTTGTATTCGTACCTCCCACATTTGTACCTGTTATGCTGTATCCGCATCCGCTGTGGTTCAATCCATTTATAATTATGCGATAAGATATTAAGACAGTATCGCCTGGTTCCCATTTTTTCACCCTTCTCTGTAGGAAATTATAATTGCTAGTTCCTGAGCTTGCGGTGGATAGTGTTAGGCTATATGTGCCGCCTGGATTGAAATAACTTGTCGGGTAAAGTGTAGTGCCCGATGAGGTGTAGAAACTTGTATCCCCAGCCACGAAAGGTACAGAAATAGTTGCCGTTCCATTTCCTGTTTTGGTAAACCCACCCATTGGAATATAAACAGACAACAATGTACTGTCGGCATTAGCAGGGCCATGGTTTACAAATCCTACTGTATGATAAGAGGTGTCGGGAAGATCTCCACAACCCGCATTAAAAGTGGATTGATTTCCAAAAGCTTCTATATCTGTTGTTGGGCAAGATATTCCAGAACACGGTCCAAATGAGTTTCCATAACTCCAATTTAAGGAATTATTAGTTGAAAATGTATCCGTTAATGTAGTATTTGATGGAATAGCAAATGTTGCATAATGGCCACCTAATCGCGTGCCGCTTAAAGTATAGCCACATCCATTCAAATTAAGCGATTCAAGAACCACTTTAAACGTAAGCTCCACGGTGTCTCCAGACTCCCATCGTTTAACTCTTCTTTGAATATAGTTGTAGTTACCATACCCTGAGCTAGATCCGGTAAGGTTAACGGAGTATGTAATACTGCTATTATATAATTGGGTATTATACATGGATGTTCCAGGGCTTATATTCCATACCGTATCAATCATTTTTACGCTTGCATTAATTTGTACAGAACCTATTCCCGTTCTGGTAAAACTTCCAAAGGGGACATAAATATTTAGCAGAACACTATCCGCCCGGCATGATCCTTTGTTTATAAATCGTACCATGTGAAATGAAGTATCAGGAAATCCATTGCAATTGGCATGAAAGGTATCCATAGAACCCTCTATTGCAATATCAATGTTCCTTCGAAGTGTAATGTTCCATGTTGAGCTATTCGTGGACATATTTGGGTCTGTTGTGCCACTTGGAGGGCTTACCGTTGCCGTATTTGAAAAGGAAGAGTTATAAGGGGGGCTGGGTGCCTCCATTGTAATATTCATTATTACTTGCCCACCACTGGGTAGGGTCGGAATTGTACCACTAAAGTTTGTGTTTGATATTGTATAGCTTGATGGACATACCGCACCGCCTGTTGCATTACATGAACTGTAGGAAGTTTGTGTAAGACCACTTGGAAAATTGTCGTTAAACGTTGCTCCATTGGCCGAATTTGGGCCGTTATTGCTGATTGTGTAGGTGTAAGTAAACGACTCACCCGGACACAACGTCGTAACACTCGTTAACTGAATTTGAAGGTCGGCATTTTGGGAGAATCCCGAAATGTTCAAACCAAAAATAATCAAAAATAAAGCTAAGGATTTTTTAAAACGGACGAAGCGTACCTCGCCTTTTGAGTACAAATTTTTCATCACAAAAGTATTATAACGTAGTAGTAATTGGTACAAAAGTAGTTCTATATTGCTGTATTATGTAAAAAAGTATAATTTATATTTTTTAGACCCCATTTGAGATTATACCTTCGCAACAAAAGTTTTAAAAAAAATGCATTTTACCGTTGGAAGTTTGGTTGCCATTGCCCTAGCATTTATCATTATAAAATTTGCTACTCGATTGGCTATGAAGGTGTTAGGAGTTGCAATACTATTGCTGGTCGGCGTTTATGCCATGTATCATTTTGGGGTGGGGCCGTTTAAACAAAACCCTATTGCCATTGAGGTTTTGGAAGAAAAATATTGCAGCAATTCAGAAGAAAAAATAAAATGCGACTGCATTGTAACCCCAATAAAAAAAGATTTGATGAGTCGATTTACACGTGCGGAGTTAGAGGAAATGGAAGACGACCGCCTCTCGATGGGTTATGCCTTCAAGAAAAGTTTTGATGCCTCCAAACCTCAAATTATGGATTGTTTGAAAAAACAAAATGCGGAGGGTCAACTGAAAGAGTTTACCACAGATTTGATTCCCATAGAAAATGAGGTTGTTGATGCCTTGGGCAAACTAAAAAATAAGGTTCAGGATAAAATCGAAACTTCAGTTGAGGATTTTAAATCCAAAAAAGAGGGCATTGACGGGAAATATTAACCCAAATTAATACCTCAGGGCCAATTAAGGAATGTCCAAATACTTGTGTGTTTGCAGGCTAATATTCCATTCCGGATTGTTTTTTACGAAGTCGATAATTAGTGGTTCCATCTCATCTCTCTTGCTCCATTCGGGTTGTAAATAAAGCAAACAATTTTTTGGAACGAGTTTCCGAAATTGTTTTGCCCACTCAAAATCGGATTTGTTAAAAACGATGATTTTCAGCTCATTGGCAACGGCATAACTCGAAGAAACCGGCGGTTTAAATTTTTTTGGTGATAACGTTACCCAATCAAATTGGCCTTTTAATTCGTGAGCTCCAGATGTTTCAATATGTACTTTTTTTCCTACGTCATGCAGCTCATTGCATAGTTCTGATAGGTCATACATAGCGGGTTCGCCTCCAGTAATCACCACAATAGTTGAGGCATTTTTTGAGGTTTCATCAGCAAGTTCTTTTGGCGAAATTTTAGGATAATTATCGGTGTGCCAACTTTCTTTTACATCGCACCAAACACAGCCCACATCGCAACCAGCCAAGCGAATAAAATAGGCGGCATGACCCGTAAACCGACCTTCGCCTTGAATGGTGTAAAACTGCTCCATAACGGGCAGCTTGTCGTTAGCCATTAAACTTGTTTTGGTGAGATTTTAAGGTGTTTTGCATCAACCCAATAATAGTCATAGGGCCTACACCTCCCGGCACAGGAGTTATGGCTCCGGCAACTTCTTTTACGGCATCATATTCCACATCACCTTTTAATACATAGCCTTTGTCATTATTGGCATCTACTCGGGTAATGCCTACATCTATAACCGTGGTTCCGGGGCTTACCATTTCGGCTTTTAAATATTCAGGTATGCCCACGGCCACAATAATAATATCGGCCATAAGGGTATATTTTTTCAAATCTTTGGTGTGGCTATGACATAGTGTAACCGTGCAGTTGCCCGGATTTCCGGAGCGGGACATCAAAATACTCATTGGCCTACCCACAATGTTGCTACGGCCAATAACCACGCAGTGTTTGCCTTTGGTTTCAATATTGTATCGCTCTAATATTTGCATGATACCAAATGGAGTTGCACTGACATAAGTGTCTTGCCCTTTGGCCAGTTTGCCAATGTTTACATCATGAAAACCATCAACATCTTTATCAGGATGAATTGCCTGTGTTACCTTGTTTTCAGAAATGTGCTTTGGTAATGGTAGCTGCACTATCAATCCGTCAATGTCGTCATCCTCATTTATTTCGGCAATTTTATCCAATAAAAATGCTTCGGTGGTGTCTTGCGGAAGCCGAATTAAGGTGCTACTAAAACCAACTTTTTCGCAGGCCAATTCTTTGTTTTTTACATACGTTTTGCTGGCACCGTCTTCACCCACCAAAATGGCCACCAAATGCGGGGCTCTCATGCCTTTGGCCACTATTTTTTTAACCTCGGTAGCTATTTCAACTTGTATTTGGTCGGCTATGTCTTTTCCTTTTAAAATCATCCTAACATTTCTTTCGTTGTCGGCAAAATTAGTCATATACGGATAACAATCTAACAACTGAATAGGAATAAATTGCCTATCTTGCGACCTCAAAGAAGCATACTTAATTTAAAATGAAATACGCTACTCGAATTGTTTTGGCACTGTTGGTTTTGGTTTCTATTCTAATTTGGAATGGATGCCGAAAAGACAGATACGAACCTAAACAGGAAGATTTAGGATATAGTTATTTCTTGATGGATAAAGGAAATACGTGGATTTATGAAGTGGATTCTATCCAATACACTTCATACAACCAATCACATCCCATAGATACATTTCAATTTTTTATTAAGCGAATAATAACAGATACTTTTATTGATAAAGATAGTGCAAAAAACGCCATTGTATCTGTTTATAAATCCAACTCAATCAATGGCAACTACCAATTTGTAAGAAATTATACGCAACGTATTTATGATTTTAGAGCGGAGGTGGTTGACACCAATGTAAAAACCGTGGCTCTTGTTTTTCCTCCAAATTTGAATGAATATTGGAATGCAAATTTGTTTAACACAAAAGATGAATCTGAGCTGGAGATTGCGGAATTAAAGCTAAAAGATTCGATGGGAGGCAATAGTTATGACAGTATTTTGTATGTGCTGCGAAGTGGCATAGATATAAGAACTTTAAAAGATTTTGGGATGGAGAAGTACGCCAAAAATGTGGGATTAATTTATTCTGAACAAATTCATAAAAAATGGAAATCACTGCTGCCAAATGAAATTCCTGATGGTTTTGAATACACTTATAAACTTGTGAAGTTTGAAAAATAAACTATCCTTTATATTTATTTTTTTACTGCTTTTCGTGGCTGCTTGCCGCGAGGTGGAAGAGCCCTCGAGTTTTGGTGATGAATATTTTCCGTTGGTCTCAGGGGCATATTGGGTTTATCAAATAGACTCTTTAGTCTATGACGATTTTAGCGGAAGCCAAACCACGGTAAGCGGCCAACAAAAAATTCATATTGTGGAAAATAGCAATGAAAATACTTCGGAGAACCGCTACTATGCCGAAATTAGTTATAGAAAAGACAGCTCATCGAAATGGAAATATCATCGAGACATTGTTTTTTCTAAAAACGAATTTAGAGCTACCATTATGGATAAAAATGAGGAAACAATGCTGTTGCTTTTTCCTATAAAAGATAGAGTATCGTGGGATGCGAATCAGCTAAACACCAAAGGTGAAGACAGATATCGATATATAGCCAAAGAAAGTTGGAGAAGCGAACTTTTTTCGAGTCTAAAAAACCCGATTTTTGTAGAACAAGAAATAGATTCAAGTTTAATAGATGCCGATATTCGTTGGGAAGTTTATGAGCAAAATAAAGGATTGGTCGAAAAAAGAACCATTAGCACCGAAACACAATTTGGAAAAACAAAAGGGTTCGACAGCCATTGGAAACTGGTTGAATATGTGCAGCCTTAACCCAAAATCATTCATCGTATTTCTTTCGGTTTTTTGCATTTCGCAATCACTGTGGGCAAAAACAGAATATTACTTTTTGGTTCAGTTTCACGACAAACAATTGAACTACAAAGGGCAGGAGGGGTATAAAAGCCAGCTTACCGAAAAGGCTATTGAACGAAGAGCCAGATACAACATCAAATACGATTCTGCAGATTTACCTGTTACGGAAGCCTATTTGGCCAACATAAAAAAGCAATCAATACAGGTGAAGTATGTAAGCCGTTGGCTAAACGGAGCGGTCATTACTACACAGAACATGGACACGGCATGGAGATTAAAAATCAAATTTTTTGTAAAAGATGTGGTTTATCTCGGCAAATACGATACAAAAGCTGGAAACAGCGGAAGCCAGAGCCTCGGGCAAGTGGAGGAACAAAACGATGGGGGAGAGAAAAATGATTATGGCAAAGGCCTGAACCAATTAGAAATGATAAACGGTTTGACATTGCACAATCAAGGGTATAAAGGTCAGGGAATGACGGTGGCGGTGTTTGATGCAGGCTTTAAAAAAGTGAATGAACTGAGTCTGTTTGAACATTTGTATGCCAGCAAACGAGTTAAATATACCTACGATTTGATTGATTTTGAGCAAAATGTGTATGACGATGATGACCACGGTTTGCATGTTTTAGGTTGTTTGGCAGCCCAAAAAAGTGGAACAATGATAGGTTCTGCTCCACAGGCCAATTATGTGTTGATCCGTACGGAGTCGGCAACTTTTGAAAATTTGATTGAAGAGATTAATTGGGTAAGAGCCGCCGAAATAGCCGATAGCCTGGGTGTTGATGTAATCAGTTCTTCACTGGGCTACAATCATTTCGACGAAAAAAGACTCAACCACAGCCACGATGAATTGGATGGAAAAACCACTTTTATAAGCATTGGTGCAAAAATGGCAGCACTAAAAGGTATGTTGGTTGTAAATTCTGCCGGAAACGATGGCAATAAATCATGGGGAAGGCTTGATTTTCCTGCTGATGTGGAAGAAATTTTGGTGGTAGGAGCGGTGGACAGCAAAAAAGTGGTTCCGGCGTTTAGTTCGCCTGGGCCAACTGCCGATTTTCGTATAAAGCCTGATGTATGTGCATTGGGTCAAAGTGCCACCATTACCACTACTTTTGGCGTAGGAACTGGCAACGGAACCTCCTATTCATGCCCAATTATTGCCGGAATGATGACCTGCTTGTGGCAGGCAAATAACAGTCTAACACCTGCCGAATTAATTAGTTTGATTCGACTTACCGGACATATTTCTTTAAATCCGCAAAACGACTTGGGCTATGGTGTGCCTGACTACGATTTGGCTTTGGCTATGGCCGGTAAACACTCCAAATTTGATTATGCAAAAGTGCAATTAATCAACTACGACACGGCCTTTGTTTATGGCAATAAAGAAGTTGCATTTTATACACCCAACAACGAAATGATGTATTGCGATGTGATTGTACAGAAAAAAATCTTGTTTTTTAAATACCAAAAAACAGTTTCCACAGCCGAGGCAGAACCTTCATTTAGACATTTTGGCAAAATCCAGATTTATACCCCTGCGTTAAAAGAAGGGATTGTACCCATCTATCATTTTTATTATTTCATGAATGGAAACGATAGGGTGGAGCTATAAGAAATTTTTTGTTTTGCTCATGGCTATGAGCATCTTTTTTCATGCCAATGCACAAGTAATAAAATATGTGTCTCCCGGCATTTCATTGGGATATGGATTAACAACCAAAGGTATTTCGTTGGGTTTTGAGTGTGATTTTGGGTTAATAAAGTCCACAATAAATAACCGTCCCGTAAACTTTGGGTTGACTTATGGTCGATATTTTACTTCTGTCAAAAAATTTAAAACCAATGAAATTCATTGGCATAGTGTGTATGATGTAATGTTGGAAGGAGAAAATTTTGACCTAAAAACCGGCCTCGGCAAGGCAAAATACACGCATGGTTATAGGGGAGCAGTTAGATGTAGAGTTGCTGGATGGAATACAGATTTTAGTTATACCACCCCTTCATATCAAATGCCGTGGTTTGGCATAAAGTCGTTCTACTACCCTCGCCCTAAATGGCGTTTTTTTAGTTCTTACTATCATACATTTTACACCAAATACAAATACGATTTTCATAATTCGGGTTTAAAGCGTTGATTCTGGAATTTTAAAATCGAATGCATTATGCATTGAATCATTTATTCCCCTAAACATCAAATAAACTAAACTACTAACTTTGCCGCATGACTTCAGCAAAAAGAATTATTAAAGCCCCAACCGGAACACAATTGCACTGCAAAGGCTGGGTGCAAGAGGCGGTTTATAGAATGATACAAAACAACCTCGACCCTGATGTGGCCGAGCGTCCAGAAGATTTGATTGTATATGGTGGTCGTGGAAAAGCTGCTCGAAACTGGGAAAGTTTTGATAAAATTTTAGAAATTCTTCAGCAATTGGATGATGACCAAACCTTGATGGTGCAGTCTGGAAAACCTGTGGGTGTGTTGCGTTCGCACAAAAATGCTCCGAGAGTGTTAATTGCCAACTCTAATTTGGTTGGTCATTGGGCAAACTGGGATCATTTCAACGAATTAGAGAAAAAAGGATTGATTATGTATGGCCAAATGACTGCCGGTAGCTGGATATATATTGGCTCCCAGGGCATTGTGCAGGGCACCTACGAAACCTATCTCTCCTTGGCCAGAAAACATTACAACGGAAGTTTAAAAGGAACACTAAACGTGACCGCCGGTTTGGGTGGAATGGGTGGAGCTCAACCACTGGCAATAACTATGAACGAGGGCGTTTGCCTTGCCGCCGAAATGGAAGAATGGCGAGTGCAAAAAAGGCTCGAAACCCGATATTTGGATAAAATGACTTCCAATATTGATGAAGCCATAGATTGGGCATTGACCGCCAAACAGAACAACGAGGCCATTTCTATTGGAGTTGTTTGCAACGCCATTGATTTGCTCAACCGATTGGTGCAACGAAACATAACCCCCGATACGCTTACCGACCAAACTTCGGCACATGATGAGTTGGTGGGATATTTTCCAGAAAATTTGTCGGTAGAAGAAGCGAACAAACTAAGAGAAAATGACCCCGAAAAATACCGAAAATTATCGTTGCAAGGCATGTGTACACATGTAAAACTGATGTTGGAGTTGCAAAAGCGGGGAGCCATTACATTTGATTATGGAAACAATATTCGCGGACAGGCTTTGGCCAACGGTGTGCAAAATGCGTTTGATTTTCCGGGATTTGTTCCGGCATACATCCGTCCATTGTTTTGCGAGGGTTCAGGGCCTTTCCGATTTGTGGCATTGAGTGGCGATGAAAATGATATTTTTAAATTAGACCAAAAATTGAAAGAGTTGTTTCCAAACAACCAAGGTTTGATTCGTTGGTTGGATATGGCCAAAGAAAAGATTGCATTTCAAGGTCTGCCAGCTCGTATATGTTGGCTTAAAATGGGCGAACGTGAAAAAGCTGCATTGGCCTTTAACGATATGGTTAAAAATGGCGAAATATCGGCTCCAATTGTTATTGGTCGCGACCATTTGGATACTGGCTCTGTGGCTTCGCCAAACCGCGAAACGGAGGCCATGAAAGATGGAACCGATGCGGTGGCCGATTGGCCGATTTTGAATGCTCTGATAAATACCGCCGGAGGTGCAAGTTGGGTAAGTTTTCATCATGGGGGAGGGGTAGGCATGGGTTATAGCCTACATGCTGGAATGGTGATTGTGGCCGACGGAACACAGGATGCCCACGACCGATTGAGACGTGTGTTGCACAACGACCCTGCCATGGGTGTTATTCGACATGCTGATGCGGGTTATGAAATTGCCGATGAGACAGCACAAAAATTTGGGTTAAAAATCTAACAAAATGAAACTTTCGATAGATGTAAAAGTGGCATCTAGCAAAGAATGGATTGAAGCCGTTTTGGCCGATTTTCCAAAATTTTTGAGAGATCATGCCGATTGTGAGCGAAAGGCCAGTGGCATGGCATTGAGTTTTGTGGCCAAATATCCCGACCGATTGGAGATTTTGCCCGAGCTCATGGATACTGCTATCGAGGAGTTGGAGCATTTCAGGCAGGTGTACGAAATTATGCAGCATCAAGGCATTACACTCAACCACGAAATAGAGAAGGACGAATATGTAAACCAACTAATGAAACTGGCCAGAAGCGGACGAAACGAACGTTTTTTGGACAAACTGCTATTGGGTTCGGTGTTGGAATGCCGGGGGGCGGAGCGGTTTAAAATGGTGGCCGACCATGTGCAAAACGACGACCTCAAAAAATTCTACAAAGCCCTCTGGACCAGCGAGGCCAAGCACGGACACATCTTCGTGAAATTTGCCCTCAACTATTTTTCCGAACAAGAAGTATATGACCGCCTCGAACAACTCATGACCGCCGAAGCCGAAATTATCCAACAAATTCCAGTACGGGCAGCGTTGCATTGAGGGGGTGCTTTTGTGAAGTGAAGGTCAAAAAACTGTGAATCGCCAAAATCTATACATCCAAAAGGCAATCAAAGAACTTTTTAATCCAAAGTTGGCGATTACCAAACAGTATTTGAAGGTATGCGAAATTGAATTAGAAAATGGTAAATAGGCATGCGGTTTTATATAGAAAAGGAGGTTGCCGTTTATTACTAAAGTAGTGGATGAACGATGTTTAATCTAATTTTTTTGACAAAAGAACCTGAAGTTGGGTTTGCATTTGCCGAATTAAACGTTGATAGCATTTAAAAAAAGTTCTAACATTGCATAATGGCAAAGTCAGAATTAGAACCCGAATTAAATATTGGTCTAAACAAAAAAATTGGCCTTTTATGGTCGTTGATTGGTTTAACCATAGTTATTTGGCTTGTTTCAGGCTTTTTGGTTCATGCATACATCGACAATTGGGACAACCGAGGCACTTTTGGCGATATGTTTGGGGCGGTTAATGCCCTGTTTTCGGGGCTTGCTTTTGCCGGACTTATTTATGCCAACGTATTGCAAAAGAAGGACTTAGAACTCCAGAAAAAGGAAATTTCGCTTAACCGAGCTGAGCTGAAAAAATCTGCCGCGGCACAGCTTCGGTCGGAAAAAGCATTAGAACAACAGGTTCAAGAAATGCGTATATCTTCGAGATTGAACGCGTTGAACACAATCATTTCTTTTTATAATTCCGAAATTGCCACAGTCGGACACTCCGAAGAATACTTAAAAAAAGTGAAGGAGAAACGAAAAGCAGCCATTCTTGAAATTGACGAACTCATTGACAGCCAACGAAACTGGGAACTAGAGGACGAAGAATAATAACGAATTTTATACGAATTTTGTTGAAATTTCAACAAACCAAATTGGGTTATATATTCTTTATTTTAAAGACTTTAGCATTAAAAACGTATCATTATTATTCGCCAAAAGTAAAAAAAATACCCACTTTTGGCGAATAATAAATGTGTTATTAGTTGCCAAAACTAACAAAAAATAATACTTTTGGCGAGTAATAATGCACCTAATGATTGGCAGAGAACCCGAAATTAGTATTATGCACGACCTGTTAATTACCTCAAAATCAGAGATGTTGTCGGTGTTTGGTAGGCGAAGAGTAGGCAAAACCTACCTGATAAGAGAAGTGTATAAAAACGAAATGATTTTTGATTTTGTTGGCACTCAGTTTTCCAACAAAAAAACGCAACTCCAAAAGTTTGCAGACAAACTTTCGGAACGGTTTAATGGCGGAATTCCAATAAAACGCCCGGCCAGCTGGTATCAAGCCTTCGAAACACTAAAGGGCTACCTCGACAATCTACCCAAAACTAAGAAAAAAAGAGTTATTTTTTTTGACGAACTCCCGTGGATAGACTCGCACCGCTCCGGCTTTTTGCAAGAATTTGGATACTGGTGGAACGACTGGGCATCAAAAAAAAATCTGGTGGTGGTTATTTGTGGTTCGGCAGCTTCATGGATGATTAGAAAGGTGATAAATCACAAAGGTGGACTGCACAATCGGGTAACACAACAAATTCATTTAAAGCCCTTTACACTGTATGAAACACAAAAACTGTTACAATCCAAAAATATAAATCTTCCGGAATATCACATTTTACAACTTTATATGATTACAGGTGGTGTGCCACATTATTTAGAGAACGTTCAACGTGGTGAATCTGCCTCGCAAACTATTGATAGAATGTGCTTTACGAAGGATGGAATCTTGCAATCGGAGTTTAACAACCTCTACAATGCCTTGTACGATTACCCCGAAAATCATATAAAAGTAATTCGGGCATTGGCCGAGTCTCGAACAGGACTTACTCGTTCGGACATTCAAAAAAAGACCGGAATTGCTACTGGAGGTGGGCTCACGAAGGTATTAGAAGAACTGGAGCAATCTTCGTTTATATCATCGCTTTCGCCCATTTTTAAATCGAGTAAAGAAACACTTTACCGTCTTGTGGATGAATACAGCCTTTTTTACCTCAATTTTATTGAAAAACAAAAGCTAAACACATCGCATATTTGGCAAAGTATTTCGCAAGAACAACGCTATGTAAGCTGGTGCGGATATGCCTTCGAAAATGTGTGTATTCGGCATGTTAATGCCATTAAAAATGCCCTAAATATCGGTGGAATTCGCACGCAGGTGGGAAGTTTTTACCGCAAAAAAACAGAAACCGAAGAGGGTTTTCAGATTGATTTGCTGATTGAGCGTGCCGATAAGGGCATCAACATTTGCGAAATGAAATTTTATGCCGATGATTTAATAATTACGGAGCAAATAGCTACGACACTTCGCAAGCGAAGAGAATCTTTTAGAAGACATGTGAAAAAGAAAAAGTACGCCTTATTCAACACAATCATCACCCCTTTTGGAGTTGTAGATAATAAATGGAAACTCGACCAAATGGACAACGTAATAACAGCTAAAGATTTATTTCAACTCACTGTTTTTGAGTAATATAGATTAAATATAAGTGCATTATTACTCGCCAAAACTCGATTTTTTTTCGACTTTTGGCGAGCATTTGAAGTATTTTTGAGTGTGGTTCTTCATCAAACCAACTTCTTCAACAACGCTTTCATGCTTACTTCGACGGAAATTATGTTTTCCAATTCGTTGATTTTTACCCGACGTTGTTCCATGCTGTCGCGGAAACGAATGGTTACGCTTTCGTCGTTTAAGCTGTCGTGATCTACTGTTATACAAATGGGTGTGCCAATGGCATCTTGCCGTCTGTATCGCTTGCCAATACTGTCTTTTTCTTCGTAATAGCAATTGAAATCGAGGCTTAGCTCGGCCATTATTTTTCGAGCCATTTCGGGCAATCCGTCTCTTTTAATCAATGGCAAAATAGCACATTGATAAGGTGCCAAAGCCGCCGGAAGTCGCAACACCGAGCGGGTTTCGCCATTTTCGAGTTGTTCTTCTTCTAAGCAATTAGAAAGCAACACCAAAAACATTCTATCAAGCCCAATGCTGGTTTCTACCACATACGGCACGTAGCTTTCGTTTCGTTCAGGGTCGAAGTATTGGAGTTTTTTTCCGGTATATTCTTCGTGTTGTTTTAGGTCGAAATCCGTGCGAGAATGGATGCCCTCCACTTCTTTAAATCCAAACGGAAACTCAAACTCGATATCAACCGCTGCATTGGCATAATGTGCCAGTTTTACATGGTCGTGGTATCGGTATTTTCTTGAATCGATACCCAAATTCAAATGCCATTTTAGTCGCTGTTCCTTCCAATAGGCATACCACTCCATCTCGGTGCCGGGCTGAACAAAAAATTGCATTTCCATTTGTTCAAACTCTTTCATACGCATGATGAATTGGCGGGCAACTATCTCATTTCTAAAGGCTTTTCCGGTTTGAGCAATACCAAAAGGCAGTTTCATTCTACCCGTTTTTTGCACATTTAGGTAATTTACAAAAATGCCTTGGGCGGTTTCGGGTCTGAGATAAATTTGACTCTCGCCATCGGTGGCACTCATTTGGGTGCTATACATTAGGTTAAATTGCCGAACTTCGGTCCAGTTTTTACTTCCCGAAATGGGGCAAGCTATGCCCAAATCTTCAATTAATTCTTTGATTTTTTGCAGTTCCCCGCTTTCCAAACCTTCTTTTAGTCGGGCATCAATTTCTGCAATTTTCTGATTGTTTCTAACCACATTTGGATTGGTAGCAACAAACTGTTCTTCATTAAAGGCATCGCCAAATCTGGCTTTGGCTTTTTCTATTTCTTTTTGGTTTTTCTGCCGATATTTTTCCTGATGCTCCTCAATCAACACGTCGGCTCTGTATCGCTTTTTCGAGTCTTTGTTGTCAATCATGGGGTCGTTAAATCCATCCACGTGGCCACTGGCTTTCCACACTTTTGGATGCATAAAAATAGCTGCATCTACACCCACAATATTTTCGTGCAGCTGCACCATGCTTTTCCACCAATATTCGCGAATGTTGCGTTTTAGCTCCACTCCGTTTTGACCATAATCATACACAGCGGCCAAACCATCGTATATTTCGCTACTTGGAAACACAAAGCCATACTCTTTGGCATGAGAAATAACGTTCTTAAAATGCTCTTCGGACATCGAATTTTTATTTGCGGCAAATTTAGTCTTTCAATATTTTAGCCGTGTGATAATTAAAAACGAATTTTTGCAGGCATCCATTTCTACAAAAGGTGCCGAATTGAACAGCCTAAAGGACATGGAAACGGGTAAAGAATATATGTGGCAAGCCCAACCCGAAGTGTGGCCACGTCACGCACCGGTGTTGTTTCCTATTGTTGGCCGATTGATAGAAAATCAATATAAAATGGAGGATGAAATTTATACCTTAAGCCAGCACGGTTTTGCCCGCGACAGCGAGTTTGATGTGGTAAAATGGAATGCTTCGGAAGTGGAGTTATCATTAAAACCGTCTGAAAAAACGTTTGAGCAATACCCGTTTGTATTTGATTTTAGGTTGAATTACAAACTGGAGGGTAAACAGCTGTTTCAAACATTTAAGGTTACCAACCACGGCGGCAATGCTATGCCCGTAAGTTTTGGAGCTCATCCGGCATTTATAGCCGAGCCAGTTGAGCAATGTTGGTTACAGTTTGAATATGCAGAAATTGAAGAAAGTGACACGGTAGAAAATGGCATTCGTAGGCATGAAATGCGGCCTGCATTTAATGGCAACAAAATTGAATTGTCAAAAACTATTTTTGATCGCGATGCCCTTATCTTCAAACAGCTAAAATCAAAAGAAGTCACCCTGTTTCAAAAAGAAACGCCTCTTTTAAAAGTTCGTTTTCCCGGATTTCCATTTTTAGGTATTTGGTCAAAACCTGCCGCCAATTTTGTATGTATTGAACCCTGGTGCGGCATTGCCGACGGCCAGCATCACAACCAAAACATCTATGAAAAAGAAGGAATTATGCTGGTGCAAACCAACGAAACGATTGAACGGCAGATGGTGGTAGAAGTTTTGTAAAACCAAATTAAAAAGCCAAATAAAACCGGCAAAAATGCGAAACAAAGCCAAGCGGCATTTGGAGAAGCTGAAAAGATAGCCGTGCTTTTATCTTACCAATAAAATTTCGGTGGAATATCGATAAATTGTCTCTCCCGAAACAATTTCAATTAGCCCTAAATACAAACCGGGCTGAACAAGTTCTCCCAAATACATTCCATTCCAATTTTCACTGTCTTTGGTTTCGAATATTTTTTCACCCCAACGGTTGTAAATGCTCATTTCAAATCTATCGAAATTATGATAAACGATTGGCCCATACGTACTGTTTAGACCATCGTCGTTGGGAGAAAATGAATTTGGGATATATACTTTTATTGCACAATCAGACAAAATGTTAAAGGAAGAAGTGTCGGTGCATCCTGCATTGGTTTCTTTAAAAACTGTGTACAGACCGAAATCATATACCAATAAATATCTGTTGGTTGACAAATCTTCTTTCCACAAATAGGCTTGAGCTTGCCCTGCGTCCAGTGTCAACAAACTATCTTCAAAACAATGTTTCATTATGTATCTGTGGCTATTTATGGGAATAACTGATAGCACTGCCGTGTCAGATGCTTCACATGCATTAAGACCAATAGTTGCAATTAACACGGTTTTCTTGGTTGGAATTATTGGATTGTTAGGACTTAAATATCGTATTTCGTAATTGTTTATTTTCGGGTTAAAATCAAAAATATTACCAGCACAGACAACAGTGTCAGTTAAAAATTTATTCGGAACGCTATCGTTGTAAACGGCAAATCGGTACTCCGAAATAGTGCATAAATCAATTAAACTTTGCATACTAAAATTACCCGCTTTGCTTACCGCAATTGACGAAAATGTATCGCCTGTATTCCACAAGTAATTGGGGAGTGAGTCTGGCGTAAGCAAATAGTTTTCAGCATGATTGCATAGCCTTAAAGTATCGAAAAACAGTGAAGTGTCTCTATTTTTCTGTTCAACTTCAACATCATAGTTCAGATAAAGGCAGTAGGGCAAATCAGCCTTCAATTGATAATGTCCGGCATGGTTAACTTTCAATTGTTGTTGTTTAGAACCGTCGCTCCAGCTTGGCTTAAAAACGGGTTTTTCCCATTTCAGCACAATTGTTTGACCGGGACAAATTGATGTTGTATCTAACACAGAAAGCGTATCGTATTTTTCTCCAAAATTCACAAGAAATGTATCGACATAGTGACAACCACCTGTATATTGTCTTACAACATATTCGCCGGGTTCTGTCAAACGTATTGGGCTAACAACATTGACATTATTTAGAGACAGCACAGATGAATTTGGAAAAAACAAATAGAGTTCGTTTTGCGATTCGCACAACAATGTATCACTAATTCCTTTTGAAATGATGGCAAGCTTTACATTTACGGTATCAAAGAACTGGCAAAACTCATTACCGGCTTTGAGGTAAATTTTCTCATCATATCGTGGCCAATAGGTTGGCATTTCAGCATATTTATCTGAGATTGAGTAGTTTGTCCATTCATAATTTAACCTTTCAGGGTAGTTTGTTGAAACACTCAAGGTTACAATGGAGTCGCATCGCCAATTTTTGGGTTCGTTTATTGAGAGAAAATAGGTGGTGGTGTCAATCACAAACTGCTTTTCAAAGGTATCGGCTACCATTGATTCGGTGTTTAACACAATCAACTTGAGGGCATTTGTATCTCTTAAAAACCCAAAAGTTTTAAGTAAAAGGGGGTCAAAAACCGTATCAAAAAATTGATTGTTTAACAACCATTTATAGACAATAGAATCTCCATTTGTAGATATATTTATTATGTCAATCGTGTCGTTATTACACCCTCCTTTCAAATCAAATTGGGCTAAAGGTTCATCGAAATTATAGGGCTTACATTTTGCATTTTCAGAAGTGTCGATTTTGAAATCGAACGATACATTCCCGTTTAACTCAACTGGTGAAATGGCCTGAACAAAATACTCACCTGCCCCCATGCACGAGAGCGTAAAATACGAAAACTTATCATTGAGTTGTGCTACCTTGGTCATTGCTCCACAATTTCCCCCATAAACGTTGTAACCAGTTATTGACACATTTCCCGTATAACTTATTGAAAGGTCACATTTGGTTAAGTTCTCAATTTTTATTCGAAACCAGCTTGACTTTATGGTGTTGTTTTCATCATTTTCGAATGGAGAGTTGCCATAGGTGTGACAATTGTTGGGAGTGGTTAAACTATATGTACCCAATTTGTTTACCACTTTTGAAATAGCGTTCTTACAAAAATCGCCTGTGCTGGAATATTGTGTATTTTCAACCGAAGATATTTTGAGTTTGTATTCATTTCCAATGGTCGAGTAATCGATTATTACAAAATATCGTGTGTCAACGCAGCCTATATTGCTGAATTTAAACTGTGATTGAATACATTCTGTACTATATTGTCGAGAAAAAACGCCAACGTACTGCATACCGGATAAGGTGCTATCCAACCCTGCTGTTAACACACCTGAAAATGAGGCATTGTAAAATCCTGTATATTTCCAAACCGTAATTTTTTCTTTGCACAAAGGCAGTAGGCTATTTACATTTAGGGTTATATCCGTACTGCCGGAAACTGTAAACGTAAACCAAATATTTCCTCTGTTTGAATTCGACGCGGTATTAATGCTTTCATTGCCTTGCACTTGGGCAATTTCTCCAGCTTTATATTCAGAAAACGATTCGTAATTATAATATCTTGGATTTGTGATAGAAACTGTTGTTCCGCAGGTTATTGGCATAAAAGTACTACTACTTGAAGTTCCCGAATTGATATGCCCTAAATCTGCTGCGTTTTTTGCAAAATCATTGGGAGATTTTATAAGTGGCGTGGCAGTTACTGTCCACGGATCTTTTCCCAATCTTAACGAAACAATTATGGTATAGATCTTTTTACCCTTTAAATTGCAAAATGTAGTTCCATAACAAGGACTCAATATATTGTTGGTATCGAGCATAATGGAGCTGTCAGCTTTCACGTTTCCCTCATACAACAGGGAATAAGGAGGAATAGTAATGCTACAATTGGTGTCGATATAAAACGTATAAAATGCAAATATTGAATCTGGATCGATGCTATACCTAAAACAGCTTGGGGTTTGGGGCTTGAGGTTTGTTTTGGTACTACAGTCTTTGCATACAGAGAGGGGGTAAATGTATGACAACCCTTGTTTGGCTCCACTATTTGAAAGCAGATTGTTGTTGTTATTTATTGCTGCTGCATTCTGGTATTCGGTTGGAGAAACTGCTGTGCAGATAGAAATGGGGCTAACTCTGAAAGAATTTGTTGGTGGTGCACATATTCTGTAATCTTGGTAAGCAGTATCCAAGAGTGTAATAATTGTATAATATCCCTTCTTGTAAGTTGCACACGCTTTTGGCAGTTGATAGAAACCATTTTCTGCAACCAATTCCGGAATAACTTTTATGCTGCTATCCGAAATTCTTCCTTCCAATAGATAACTATAAACGCCGTTATACCCTTGAGAATAACCCAATCCCAACACCACTTCGTTGGTTTCGTAGGGAAAATATATTTCCCGAAATATCATCCGACCTTTTAATTTAAATGTATCCACTTGAAACGTGGTATCTCGGTAATGAAAATTGATTGTTTTTCCTTGGGGGTAAATATTCAAATCAGGATCTACCCTACCCACAAATTCTACATCCGTATGATGAAAATGAGAAAAATTGATCGTTGGTCTATCCAAACGCACGTTAAGTTTAACATATTTATAGTAGTTCTGATTTTCTTCGTGGGCTATTAATAGTGTATAGACTTTTTTCTCTAGACAAGTCTTTAGCCCATATCCCCTAAAACGCTCTATTTCTTTCAAATTGCACGATTGAGTGATGTCTCCTTCATAAAGCACATACATTACTTTAATTGAGTGCCTTTCATCATCTTCCAAATAAATGGTTAACTCTCCTTCTTCTTGGCAGTCGAGCAGCATATAAGCTGCATAGTTGGCAGTATCAATATCTGCACTAATTGAGGATGTATAGGTATAATAATCGGGCATTGTTCCCGAGCAATTTTGGTTGGCCATTAGCCCTTCGCAATTAAAATGATGCACTTGGGTAAGATTTGTTCTTGCCTTTGGGCTCATTCTTAACGGAGTTTTGCTAAAGTTCCATGTATCTTTAACTTCTGCAAAACTGCTTATTGACAGCCAAAAATAAGTTGTGTTATTAGTTCCAATGCACTGTATGTAATATGTTGAATCATCCGCTCCTGATTTACAGAAATTATCTATGATAGTTGGTGATTTATATAGGTAAATTAATGAAAAATTAGAACTACCGCGTAAGCTGTCGGTTGTAGGTTTCCCCCTAAAAATGCGATACATAAAGCTATCGAGGTCTGCAGAAAGTATTACTCTATCATAATTAGAACTACCCTTTAATGTAAATTTATACCACGAACTTTTTGTATATTTGTCATTGCCTATTCCAATTTTTTCATCCTTTGTTATACTATGACATTCGGCGTTTATTCCATAGGTTTTCCATCCTTCAACTACTCCTAAATCGTATGCAACATTATGGTCATCGGCCACATCGTAGGCCGGTTTGGAAATATTTACCTCCACCCAAAGTTCCCCTTTGGCTTTGCTTTTTGAAGCAACCTGCACAAAATAATAGCCTGATTTTAAACAGGCATTACCCGATTTTCCAAACTTGGCCAACGGAACCAACTGCTTGGAAATATTGCCAACATTGTAGCCGCAATCAACGGTTCTATATATCGTAAAACCAGAAAAAATTTGCGGAATCGCACTGTCTTGTTGCTTCAAACTAACCTCCACATTGCGGGTAGTAGCAATGTAAAAGGCATACCAAACGGTTTTTTCGCAATTGCCCAATTTTTGAATTTCAGCATCGCATATTTCGCCGATCTCGCGGGTTGCATGGGTAACATCTACTTTTGAACCAACAAAAATGCCCGTATCAAAACCATTACTTGAAACGGTAATAATGTCGGCCTTTGAACACGCATCATTGGCGGGTTGAGCTACACAGTTAGCCGAAAAAAGCAAACCAACAGCAAATGCAACAGACAAGGTAAAGATTTGCTTTTTCATGTTAAAAAATTACTCCGTGCAATATGGACGCATAAAAGCAATGTTTGGTTGCCCCGTTTCTACAAAATAGGAATAAAAACATAATTTTCTTTCATGGCTGTGAGTTCTCCAGGTAAAATATCACATAGCCAAGCTCAATGTCATGTTTTGGATTCCTGATAAATCTCAGAAATTTTCACTACTTAGAATCATTATAAATAAGAAAATCATTTTAGTTTTGCCTCCAAAAAAAAAAGGATGATTTTAAAAAATAACATACCAGTATTCTTATCTATATTGCTCATAGCATTATTCATTTTTGGTGGTTGTTCGAAGCCAAAAAATTCAAATGACACGGACAACTCAACCAAAAAAATTGGTGTATTGCTTGTTAATCATGGTTCGCACTCCCCAACTTGGCGAAAGGCTTTGTTGGACTTAGATAGTGCGGTGAGAAATCAAATTTTGAACAATAAAAATATCAGTGCCGTAAAAACTGCTTTCATGGAATATACCGAACCAAGCATTGCCACCCGAATGAAAGAATTTGATGATGAAGGGTATTCTGACGTAGTCATTGTACCTGTTTTCTTGACTGTCAGCAGCCATTCGTTTGATGATATTCCAACCATTATTGGTTTGAAAGAAGACCCTCAAAGCTTAGAAACGCTTAAAATTGAAAACATTGAACGGTATCAAGCCAAGGCCAAGGCTCACATTACCCCTTTGCTTGATTTTACAAACATTTTGCAACACAACATTTTACGCAGAACCAGAGAAATTTCTAAAGATGCCAAGAATGAAGGTTTGGCTTTGATTGCCTACGGCGATGCCCGATATAATGCCGAATGGTCGGCATTGATGGACTCGGTTGGAAACTATGTAAACCGACAGTTGGGCATCGAAAAATACAGCTACAATTGGTGTGGACACATTGCTCATTACAGTTCCGACTCCACAACAGTAGCCATTAATGACGTTTTAAAACACAAACAAAAGGCTTTGGTAATGCCGGTTTTGGTGGCTCACGACGAAGATTTTCAGGTAAAAATAATCGGAGACGGAATTCACAAAGTTCCAAACCATGAACAAAAGGTAATTTACAGACCTGATGCCATATTGCCCGACAAAAATGTGGAACAATGGGTAATAGATATTGTGGCCGAATTTGTTGCCAAAATATAAAGCCATGAGCCATACGCTGAATAAAAAAATACGCAAACTCAACATTGCCACACATCGCGACTTGGGTTACTTTTTTTCGACGCTAATTATTGTCTATTGCCTTTCGGGCATTGCCCTCAACCATGTGGATGATTGGAATCCGGACTTTATTATTTCCAAAACCCAAATAAAACTCCCTGCTCATTTTCCGATGCAAAACCCACAGCCCGAAGATATTTTGACTCTTTCTGCATTGGTTGGAGAACAAGATTATCGAGTTTTTGACAAACCGACTTTCGACCAGGTAAAAATTTATTACAAAAACGCAACGCTACACGCAAATGCCTCTACCCAAACCGGGATTTATGAAGAAGTAAAACGCCGTCCTGTATTTTACCATGCCAATGTATTGCATCGCAATAGCTTGAAAGGCTGGAAATGGGTATCAGACATTTTTGCGTTTCTCCTCATTGTAATCAGCATTACCGGTTTGTTTGTCCTAAAAGGCAAGAAAGGCATCAAAGGCCGAGGCAAATGGTTTATACTTGCCGGCCTTCTTCTGCCTATTGTTGCCTGGTTAATGTTTGGTTTAAAATAGCTTAATTTTATTCCATAAAAGTAACCACACCGCTTTCAACGTCATACATGGCACCAATAATTTTAATGGCTTTACTCTCTTCAAGCTCGCATATAATGGGGCTTTCACGTCTAATTCTATCAATGGTTAGTTGAACGTTTAGTTCGGTTACATTTCGCACGAATTGTTCGTTTTTGCCTGTTCTATCTTCCTTTGTGGATTTTTCTGCATACAACGCAGGTTGAATTTTGTTGAGAAGGGTAGTTAGGTTGCCCATTTCCACATGATTGCAAGCACCAACAATAGCACCGCATCGGGTGTGTCCCAAAACAACCAAAATTTTGGTTCCAACTATTTTGGTGGCAAATTCCATACTGCCAAGAATATCCTCATTCAAAATATTTCCAGCAATACGAATACTAAAAATATCGCCTAAACCTTGGTCAAAAATTAATTCGGCCGACGTTCTACTGTCTATACAGCTGAGAATGGTGGCAAACGGAAATTGCCCTGTGGAGGTTTCGTTTACCTGTTGCAGTAAGTTACGGTTTGCTTTTAGGTTGTTAATAAATCGTTCGTTTCCTTCTTTTAAAATCTGCAATGCCATTTCTGGCGTTAAGTGCTCTTGCGTTTCTTTAGTGTGTGTTCGCATTGTATTTTTATATTTAAAGTGAATAGAAATCAGATGAAGTAATGGGTTTTGGTATATCTTTTTCGCCCAACAGTTGTTTAAGATTAATTTCTATGTTTCGAGAAATGGTGGTCATTGGCGTGTCTGTAGGTTTATTATCAAATGGATCTTGCATGTGGGTGGCCGACCGCTCCAGTAAAAAGAATGCGGATGAAATGGCCAAAAGCAATGGCAACTCAAAATAGCTTTCTATGTCTCTTAATGATATAGATAGTGTTACCGTAAAAAGATAAATGGTCCAATGCAAAAATTTTCGATAAGTGGTCGGGAAAACCGTATTTTTTATCCGCTCACATTTCCCCATGTGGTTGGAAAATTCTACCAAGGTGTTGTTGATTTGAATCAACGAGAATGAATCCATTTGGTTTTTATTTTTCAAATCAGCTAATTCCTTTGCATTGAGCTGCATAAGGGCCAGAGGTTTGTTGTTGTGCTTTTTGATGGCCTCCATATCTTCTGCCGAAAGAAATTCTTCAAGATTCTCCATGTTGGGCAGCTTTCTCAAAGATTGAGTGAGACTATACAGCCAAGCGATGTGCCGAAACGAAATTCTTCTGATGGACTCCTTGTTTCCTTCTGCCAAAAACATTTGAAGCTGCAACACAAGACTTCGACTATCGTTTACAATGGCTCCCCAAACTTTTCTTGCTTCCCACCATCTATCGTAGGATTGATTTAGTTTGAAAGATAATAAAACGGAAATGGCTGTACCGATAAACGCGGGAATGGCAATGGGCATATCTGGAATGACACTTCTGTAGGCAAGAGTGATATAATATGTGGCAAGACCAATCAAGGCCACCAACAGCATCTCGTACTTCACTTTGTTAAAGATATAGGATAGAGGTATTTTCTTTTCTAAAAGCATATTCTATGATTTGGTGCAAATATAATATTACTTTACATAATAATAGTATTACTATTGATTGTTGGTATTTCACTTTTTTGTCAAAAAGTAATTGTTTAATGATTTTGACTTTTATTATTTTTGCTAAAAAAACAACATGGAGTTTCAGGTAAACTTTAAGGTAAATGCCAAGATTTTTCTAAAGGATCCGGAAACAAGCGAGATTGGCAAACAAATCGTTCGGCACTCTATAGACCTTATCAACAACTTGGGTTTCGAACAATTCACGTTTAAAAAACTTGCTTCAGACATTGGAACAACCGAGGCCACTGTTTATCGATATTTTGAAAACAAATACCGCATTTTGCTGTACATACTCAATTGGTATTGGTCGTATATGGAGTTTTTGCTGATATTTCGTTTGCAAAATGTTCATGATAAACATGAACGAATACGGATTGTCATCAACCTTTTAACCCACGAACTTCCAGACAGCACCGGTCTTGATGAATACAACAAAAAATCGCTCAACCAAATTGTGATTGCCGAAAGCAGCAAAGTGTATTTGGTAAAAGAAGTATCAGAAATCAACAAAAACGAAGTATTTAAGCCATACAAAGACCTCTGCTCAAAAATATCTGAGGTTATTACCGACTACAACCCAACCTACAAATACCCAAAATCATTGAGTACAACAATTATAGAAACCGCCCACCAACAACAATTTTTTAGCAACAACCTACCTCGACTCACGGACAATACCTCAGAAAATACACCTACCTACACCAGCGACTATATCGAGGATATGGTTTTTAAGATTTTGGGATAATCGGCACCCAAAACTCCTCCTCCGAGTCGGGGTGTTCGCCCAAATATTTTTCATTCATTATGGCCATAAACGGTCGGTCAGCCATTTGATATTTTGACTCTGGAAGCCACTTACCAAAAATATATTGAAACGTAGGTTGGGCCTCGCTGGGTTTGCCTTTATAGTGAAACACAGCATATTCTCCTTTTGGAATTAATAGGCTTTTCATTCCATCGGGAACACGTTTGTTTATAGAAACGGCCACTGCCGCCCATTTTTCAAATTGCTTTACCGGACTAAACTTTTGATAAAAGTTGCTATCGTTATACACATCCACCGAAAATAATTCAACACCCCTGGCATTTTTTATTTCCGAACGACGAGGCATAAACGATTGCCAAAGTTGCACGGTTTTATTCTCGGCAAACGACATAGTCAAGCTCATGCCTATCAAAACGGTTTCTGGAAAAATTTCTATTCGAGGAGTCATATCAATCTCTAAAAAGTGTTACCACACCTTCTATTTTTTCAATGTCTGCCTCCTCGTTGCAACCTTCTTGCACTTTCAAAATATAAAAATAGGTACCGGGAGGGCAAGGTTTACCGCTGTTCATCACTTTTCCATTCCAATACAACGAGGTATTTTTTCCATAGTTTTCTTTCACCTCATACACCTTTTCTCCCCACCGATTGTAAATGTATAATTCAAATAGTTGGCTGCCCTCTACTTCTACATAAAAAACATCGTTCAAATCATCATCATTGGGTGTCAAAATATTGGGTGTAAATACGGTAAAGCTGTGCTCGCTTTCCACCAACTCGCAATATTCGTTGATGCAGCCATCCACGTTTTTTGTGGTAAGACAAACTTCAAAATCGCCTAAATCGGGGTAAAACGAATGATGTGGTGTCGGTAAGTTGGAGACATTGCTATCGCCACTGGCCGGATGTCCAAAATCCCACGAATACGCTATTAAATCGTCTCCATCAGCCGTGAAGGTATAAATGGGGCAGAGGGAATCTTTGGTAAAATTAAATTCCGTACGGTTATATTTAATCTCAATTACTTTCTCTGCACTGTCAAAACATGCTCGTTGATAGATTCCTTGCGGTGTATAGGTTGGAGTATATAAAATAGTTACACTTCCGGTGTCGTTCATTTGCACTTTCACCTCCGGATTATTTCCAGAGACAACTCCGCCTGCCCATTGCCATTTATAATCGGTATAAATGGGGTCTGATTTATCTTTAAGTGTTATGGTATCTCCTTCGCACAAGCCTCCGCTAATTTCAAAATCAACTATTGGAATGGGCAGCACAATGATGCGACGAATGGCCACCGGATTTTGAGTGCTATCCGGAAAAATACCACTGCAAAATTTTAAGGTATCGGTAGAGTGGGGGTTATACACACTATCGCTGGCATATAGATATATTTCATACGTGCCGGGTTTAGTATAAGTGTGTGTCACGTTGGCGGTGGACTGAGTGCTCAAGGTATTATTGGCCGAATTATCGCCAAAATACCAAATAAAATCGCTCGCTTTTATGGAATTGTTTTTAAACTCAGCAGTAAAAGGTGCACAACCCACCGTGTCGGAAACAATATCAAAATGTGCCACCGGCCCCTCTATAACAATGGTTTTGTACGTAGTATCGATACAACCTAATTGGGTTTCTACAACATGCATTATTTCAAAACTTCCATAAATAGAATAATAATGAAATGGGTCTTTTAAAACGCTCTCACGGGTATTGTCGCCAAAACTCCAATAATTTCTTTTTACCTTATCATTCGGTATAATGGGGGTGGAGTCGAACAACTGCACAATTTCGTCGCAGATAATTTTGTCGGCCAAATCTTTGATTCCGGCAGTAAACTCCAGCACTTCGATTTGCTTCACCACGGTGTCTGTGCAACCATTTCGGTCGGTGGAAACCATGGTAATATTGTATGTACCAGGGTAGTCATATTTTATTCCTGGAAAGGGTCCGTTAATGCTAAAACCTTTTCCATCGCCCAAATCCCATTTAACCGATTCAACATTTCCGGGCAAATTCCAATAAGGAGTGTTGTCATCCCAGTATCGAATGGAATCTTTGACATAGGTGGTAATGCCCGGACAAATGGGGCTTACAATTTCAAAATTATTATAAAACCCGACTTTGATAACAATGTAGCTCTCAGACATACAGCCCGAATCAGAAATCATGGAAAGCCCTATGGCATACGTGCCGGAGCGGGCATATTTGTGGTAGAAATCAGGCAGGGTGTCGTAGCCTGGCTGCATAGTAAAACTATCAATTGCCCCATCTCCCCAATCGTATTTTACTTTTAAAATGTGTTGTTGGCGGTTGTTATTAAACTTCCCTCTTATTTCTCCCGGTATGCAGTTAAGCAGTTTATAGTTGGCCGAAGTGCTTGGCTTGGGCTGCAATTGAAAAGCTCTGTGATACCAAAATGTATCGATACATACCCTCGAACTATCAACATAAAAATCTGTTGGGTCGCACGAGCGATATACTTTTGAATCGCCTTTTTGAAACGCTACCGCAGTTGTAACCCACCTACTGGTATCGCAGGTAGAATAGTATTCATGCAGCCGTTTGGTATCAAAATTGGTAGAATTGCACAACGAATCCCAGATAACATTGACTTTTGTTACGCATGGACTTCGTAAAACAACCGCATCAGCAAAACATGCCGGACGCGGTAAAAATTCAAAATCTTTTGGCTCGGGAGTATTTATGACCGAATAGTTTGGCACTACAGGAGCATACGTGGCATAGCATTTGGTTACAGAGTCAATTAAAAAAAGTGATGCAACAGCACAAATTGTTGTATCAAATCGGTGTTTAAAATATTGCCCTTTTCTGGTAATACAGTTTCTATTTAAGTTTATTCCTTTATCGTAGTCTGTTGTACATTGTTCCATTTTGTGGTAACCCAAATTCCACAAAAAATGTAAATCGTTTGAATTTTTATAACCAATAAAGTCGCCACAAAAAATTACGGAATCAATATTCCCACATTGGTCGTTGTTTAAAATACGTGGAGTCAAGGCTACTCCTATTCCTTCAAACGAATCCCTCCCCTTTGATTCGCATACCCCTTTTGTTATGGTCAGTTCCACATAGTTTTTCCCAAAACCACCACCTAGATAGGCTATTCTGTCACCGCTAATCCTATTCAACACATTTCCTACAGAATCAAACACGGCCCAAGAATAATCCGCATTTTTTAATTCAGCATGAAAAAATTCAATGGAATTTTCAACGCAAATTATCGAATCTGATTTTTTAATTTTTACATCCACCGCATCCAAATCAATGATGACGTTTCGGATATATTCACGAGTACAACCGTTTTTAAACTTTGCCGTTAGCAATACCTGATAGGTTCCCGATTTTGTGAAACGATGCGTTTTCGACAAACCCGAAATAGGAGCATTAATGGTATCCGTTGTTCCGTCGGCATAGTCAAAAATGAGTTGTTGCAAAAGATTGTATCGATTGTTCCACCCGGTGTCTTCCACAAATTCAATGTCCTCGTATTTGCATGAACCACCTCGACTGAATGGAAAAAAGCTTGGGTTAAATTCATCCAAAATTTCGATGTTTATGGTTTGTTTATTCGAGCAACCTTTGGCGTTTATGTCTTCTATAGTCAAAGAATATTTACCCTCTTTTATATAGGTATAGCAGTGCTTTTCGCCCACTGTCGGGCTATTGGTTTCTGTTTTTCCGCCATCCCCCCACAAAACTATACGCTTAGAAAGGCCGATGCCTGCATTGCCGGAAGTAGAGTTATCTTGTAAGCAAATTTTGTTTGAAAGAAGGCAGTATTGGGTGGAGGCATCCAACACCACATTCATCTGTGGGTTATTGTATATAGTGATGTTTTTGGTAATGGTGCATGGCACCCCATTTATAATTTGGATGGTGGCTTTAACCGTATAACTACCCCCTGTGGTGTATTGGTGCGATACGCTGCTTCCGGTGGCAGTTCCATTGTCGCCAAATTCCCAATTTACCACTCCAATGGTGCCGCTGGAAACGGTGGCTGTAAACTGAACCACCTCGCCCACACAGGCTTCATCGTTTGACTGAATGGTGCATTGCGATTTTGCCTGAACCGCACTAAAAATTAGAAATAAAGCAACAATTGCCATTCGGCCAACAGACGACAATTTTGTGTAATGAAATTTCATTGTCCGTAAAAATACAAACAAATCAACTACTTGCCGCTTCTTCCATTTTTTTTAAGTCAATTTTTTGCATTTTTAACATGGCTTGGGTGGCTTTTTGTGCCTTTTCTCTATCTGGATTTGAGAGCAATTCCTTTAAACCACGTGGCACTACCTGCCACGATACGCCATATTTATCTTTGCACCAACCACACATACTTTCTTGTCCACCGTTGGCAGTAAATTTCTCCCAATAAAAATCTACCTCCTGTTGATCTTCGCAATCAATCATCAACGAAATAGAATCATCGAACTGAATATGGTGCGGCCCTCCGTTTAAAATGCCCAGTTGCTGACCGGCGATTTCCAGAATAAAAATAAACCCATTTTGTTCAACGATTTTGCCATCGCTAAAAATGGATAAATAATAATCGGCCATTTCTTTGGCATCGGAAGTAGCCCATAGAAACGGAGTAATTTTTTGTTTCATACGTATGTATTATTTAAGACGATACAAATCGGATTCGTCCCACTTTGTTGCTTTCAAATATAAAATCTCGGAGACTTTTGCTGGTGATGTTTTCAAAATTTCCAACAACAATAAGGCGTCCGCCATAGGTTGAAAATTTTAGAAGTATTTCTCCTGCCAGTCCGGTTTTTAAATCAAAAAAAGATTCGGGCAAATGATGCTGTTGCACCTGCAACACTTCACACTCCTGATAGCGTGCGTTCATCAGCATTTCCAGAGCATCTTGGGCATCTCTTATTTCTACATTGGCAGAATGAAGGATTGCCACATTTTCGCCGTTATTATGCACTATCTCAAAATTCATTTTTTAAACATGAAATAAACGGCTAACACTAAAAAAACAAACCCTATGATATGATTGGGTTTTAATGTTTCGCTTTTAAATACCAGCAACACAAAAAGCATAAAAACTACTATAGAAACGACCTCTTGAATAACCTTGAGTTGCACCAATGAAAACGGCCCATCGTTCCCTTTAAATCCTATTTTATTGGCAGGCACCTGAAAAAAATATTCAAACAAAGCCAGCCCCCAACTGAGAAAAACAACGGCAACTATACCCAGTTTGCCAAACCATTTGTATTCCGAAAATTTGAGATGACCATACCAAGCCAGTGTCATAAACACGTTTGATAAAATCAGTAAAGAAACAACCAAAAGAGATTTCATAAAACCCCTCTACCTCCGCTACTTTCCGTATCGAAACATATTGCCACCATAGATGGCCTCGGTGCCCAATTCTTCCTCAATGCGAAGCAATTGGTTGTATTTTGCAATTCTGTCTGTTCTAGAAGCCGAACCTGTTTTAATCTGACCGCTGTTCATGGCCACCGCCAAATCTGCAATGGTAGTGTCTTCTGTTTCGCCGCTTCGGTGACTAATGATGTTTGTATATTGATTGGCGGTTGCCAATTGAATGGCATCGATGGTTTCGGTAAGCGAACCAATTTGGTTTACTTTTACCAATATAGAATTGGCCACTTTTTGATTGATGCCTTCCTGCAAACGACGCACATTGGTAACAAACAAATCGTCGCCCACCAACTGCACTTTTTTACCGATTTTTTCCGTCAGGGTTTTCCAACCTTTCCAGTCGTCTTCGGCCATGCCGTCTTCTATCGAAACAATAGGGTATTTATTTGTCCAGTTTAGCCAGTAGTCGGCCATTTCTTCCGAACTCATTTTTTGTCCGCTCGATTTATGGAAATGATACATTCCACTTTCTTGATTGTAAAACTCAGAAGTGGCCGCATCCATCGCAATAAAAATGTCGCTGCCCGGTTTATATCCCGCTCTTTCTATAGCTTTCAAAACCGTTTCAATGGCTTCTTCGTTTGATTTTATGTTGGGTGCAAAACCACCTTCATCGCCCACATTGGTGCTGTAGCCTTTTTCTTTTAATACCGATTTTAGGTAATGAAACACCTCTACACCCATTCGCAACGCATGGCTAAACGAATCGGCTTTTACCGGCATAATCATAAACTCCTGAAAATCGATGGAATTATCGGCATGGCTGCCCCCATTCAAAATATTCATCATCGGCACCGGAAGCACCTTGGCATTTACACCGCCAATGTATCTATACAGCGATTGGCCGCTTTCCATTGCTGCCGCTTTAGACAATGCCAACGAAACCGCCAAAATAGCATTTGCCCCGAGATTGCTTTTGTTTGCCGTGCCATCAAGTGCTATCATCATATTGTCGAGCAAGGTTTGGTCGGTCACATCATGACCCACCAATGCCTCAGCAATGGTGGTGTTTACATTTTCAACAGCCTGAGTAACCCCTTTTCCTAAATACTGATTTTTGTCGCCATCTCGCAATTCTACCGCCTCGTGCACACCTGTAGATGCACCCGACGGAACCGCCGCAAGGCCATACGCTCCGGTAGTTGTAATTACTTCGGCCTCGATGGTTGGATTGCCGCGTGAATCAAGAATTTGTCTGGCATGAATATTAAGTATTTCGCTCATTTCTAAAATTTTGCTGCAAAGGTAGAATTTTTTGAATGTGATATGTACCCAACAAAAGCAATGGTGGATGACAATAGAATGTTTGATATATGGTTTGTGAAGTCTGAAAAATATGGATGTATGAAAAAAAGTTCTTCTTTGGTATATTTGTCGTTGAGATGCTCATTTAAAATTACCCAATATGAAATACATACTAATTATTGTAATGCTTTTTGCAACCAAACTTAACGCCCAAACAACTTTAAGATTTAACAAACGCTTTGTTCAGAGTGAAGATAAGTGGGTTGCATTCAAACCAAGCAAAGACAGCAGTTATCTTTTTGGTTTCATCTACATCGACCCAGAAGCAGGTTTGACCATCAACTATGAAGGAACTTTTAAAGTGCTGCCAAACGGAGAATTTGTACCCGAAAGATTTGATAATATGAGCGTTAAAACTCGGCTACAACCAAACAATGTTTTGGTTGCATTCATACCCGAAAACAAATTCGAAGAGTTAAAAATATCGGCAATTCCTGATTGGCTGCAATTCTACAAAACAGATACAAATTCTATTGAGCGATTGTACAAGTGGGGGTTTATGTACAACGGCTGGAATGAATGTGAAAAGGCATTGACTTTTTTAGAAAAAGCGGAGAAAATAAATCCAAAATTCAAAGGGCTTGCCGTTGAACTTTCGTATTCATACAACTGCCTGGGTCAATATGACAAAGCAGAATCAATTTTAAAAGAAGAGATAAAAACGAATCCAAATGACGCTTATGTAAATAAAGAATACATATACACGCTGGCAAAAAACAATAAGATTGATGATGCAATAAATCAATTTGAGACATCCTTAAAAACAGTGACCGACCGTGAGTATAATGCTGAAAACTGCTTCAATATTTTGCAATACTTTTATACACAAAAAGACAAAACCAATTTCAAAAAGTGGTACAAAATTCTTAAACAACAGCCCAAAGGAAATCAAGCAATTATGGACTATGCCAATAAAATGAAGTCAGATTTAGGCAAATAATGAGGGGGCTGATGCTTTACGGGTTTACAACAAACACAACGCTAAAAAGCCCTTTGGACTTATTATGAAAAAAGATATTTTTGAGAGATGAATAAGACAACACATAATGGTGTGAGTGAGGTGGCGAAGCCACATCTAAAGCATAACATGTATTGTTACATAGATAATGGAAATATGCACAATAGGTTTTTTACATTGGGCATATACGGATGTTAGCAGATAGCCTATGACAGAGCAAAACGACATAAAAACGTTTGACGACCTAAGCAGAAATTACTCGACTTGGATAATTAAATATTGTTCGGCAGCTTTTGACAGTCCATTATTTTTAGTTTGGTATACAGACACTGATAAAAACAGCACAGACAGACTTTTGACATATAAAAGTGGGAAAATTTTTGCTTCTAAATCTTTGACAAACTTAAAGACGAGAATTTTATCTTATTTTGACAATTTAGTTGAATTTGAAAATCTTAGTTCTTGGCTTGATAATTTCGATAATTTAGAGGTTAAAGAAAATTGCACTTATGACCTTATCTCAATCGCAAATGAAATTGACAAAAATAATCTGGACATTTCGACAATTGAGGGCTTCGCAAACTTTGTCAACTTGTATGGCGACTTTATTAATCAGGACGACAGAAACGCCAGTCTTCAAAATTATGCAGACAATGAATTAATAGAAGAGACTTGGAACTATTATTATGAATACATTTTTTGGCCAAGATTTAACGACAAAGAAAAATTTGAAGCGTGGGACAGACCTCAATTAAATATTGACACAAAAGAATTATTGTTAAAGCTAAGAGACATAATTAAAACATTTGACGACAACATTAAACAGACCGAAAAAGCCATCTGCTAACACGGGTAGCTGTTGCACAACTACCCTCAACGCTATTTTAGATTTTTACCTCAAAAACAAAACACAATTAACTCGCTGATAATAAGAAGATTCAAATTGCAACTTTTTTGAAATAGTTGAAAAATAGAGTTACTTTTGAGTTGTGCAACAGGCACAATGTATATACGTAATGCGGGCGAAAGTGCTAAATTTAAACGAATTGAATATTAATAAACACACAGCTTAACCGAAAGTGAAGTGCTTTTAATCCCGCACTTCGCTTATACTATACCGTTGGCAATAATTTGAATGACAGACTTCAATAAAACAGATAATCCAATATTGATAGCAGAGGAATTCGCAAAAGCTGAAAAAAGAAATGGATATGAATTTGATTTCACAATCAAGTCTTTGGAAATAGAATTAGAGCGTTTTCTTGAAACAAAACATAAAAGAAAATTAAATGAAAGAGAAATGCTAAATGCTAGTTTGACTGCATATCTAGGAGAAACAATATGTCGAGTTTTTAATGCAAAATGGACTGGCACTTATTATGGGCCTTTAAATCCAAATGGAGCGAATTATTATACTTGCAAAATAAGTCTTCATAATTCTGACTTTTATGTTAGTCACTACTTTGATAGATTTTTTTCTGACAACGGAATTGGAGAAGACGGAACATTTAATGAATATTTATATGGTAGAAAGCCTCATCCTGAACCAAATATAAATTATTATGAAGGATTAATAACTTTGATTAAAAAAACTATTGCCAACAATGGTAGCTGTTGCACAACTCTTGAAAAAAGAAAAAATGCTTAAAAATCAAGAAAAAAACAAAAGGGAATAGTGCCATTTAAGGCACTCTAATTTAAACGGCAGGGTTTCGTTATACAAAAAAATGAACCGCCCAAAATGAATGAAAATGCTTCTAATAAATTGATTTTAAGAAGATTTGACGTTTGCTCCATTGCTTGCACATTGCCTTGTACTTTTTTACGGCTAAAGTTGAGGTATTTTTTGAGGTTGTAGGTTAGGGCTCAGATTATTACTATTTCGTTGGTTTGCGGCGAGTGGTAGTAACTAAATAGGCGAAATAGTAAGCCATTAAAAATCCCTTGGACTTATTAGGAAAAAAGATATTTTTGACAAATGAATGGAACTACACAAAGAAATGTGAGTGAAGTGGCGAAGCCCCGCCCAAACATTTTAGACATTGTTTCATACATAGTGAAAATATGCGACATAAATGTTCGCATATCTGGATGTTGGCAAGCATTTAAAAATTAAAGTGAAAAAGCAATTTACATTTCCATCAATATTTATTGCCTTATTAGCTTGTTTATGCTGGACAGCATGTACCTCCACAAATACTCAAGAGAATACAACCAAAGCACTTGACTCGACAACTATCGAAATCAAATCTCCCGACACATCTATATTTCCACTTCCCGACAGCCTATTCGCTCTTAAAGACATTAAAAGCACGCTAATAACTAAACGTATAGAATACGATACTGATGACAAATGCTGGTATCGAGACAACGGAAACCGCCTGCCTTTAATTAAGCTAACCGATAAGCAAAAGATGAAGCTTGTTGCAAGTTGTCCAGGTTTAGCTTCCAATGGTGGAACCGAATGGATAATGGGTGATTGGCAAATAAATTTTGTCTCAAAACAAAGACCTATTGGTGACTTTAACCCGATAATAGTTTCGACAGGCGGAACAGACTTCGGTGGACTATTGTATATTCTTCTGAATAAGTCAAATTCGCCAGTCTCTTACCTGCTTCTACATGGAGGTGAATGCGGTGAATGGCACTGTGGAATCAAACATTCCTACCTTAATGGAGACAGCATAACAACCTATGAAATAAATAGTGTTTCGGGAGAATTTGAAGGTAAAGCCATAGTGGACTCAATTTCCTATTTGAGCATTATTCTACCAAACGGAGAAATTGAAACAAACCGAACTGACAGTTCCCGATACGAGAGAGTTTTTAAAGAAGAGGACTTCAAATAAGGAATTATCGTGTGCTAATTCACGTAACAGAAAAAACAAAAAAACGCTTGCCAACAATGGCTATGAAAACATGCTTCGCGAACCGTAAAATTGATATTTTTCGTTTCGCTTCCAGCTTGCCGGCCGCGTACAAGAATCAAGATTCTTACCCGCACGTTTCATAGCCGCTGGCGTTAGCAGCAACCGTAACAGACCAAATCGTGGACAAAGAGACAGCAAGTTATATAAGAAATTATTTCAGCAGACTAATGACTGACGATGAAAAGTTAGCGTTGAAATATCATATGTACACTTATAAAACAGAGGACAATCCTCAAATGCGAAAGGTAATGGTGGACAAAGGTTGGATTAGTGAACCACCAGACATAAAAGAATTTCTCAAAGATGGTTACGAAGAATTTGAATTAAATGTAGCCAGACGAATAATGAAAGAAGTGCCTGAAAAGGTTTTTTTGAACAATTGCCCAAAGTGTAGCAAACTTGCAAGGACACCATTTGCAAGACAATGCCGACACTGTGGACATAGTTGGCACAACCTGACTGTTGCACAGTTTAAACTTGAAAGTTCATTTCAACTAACAGGCAGACATTTTTTCTTACTTGGACAAATTACAAACGGAGAAATCAAGCAAGGACAGTTTATGGACTTGACAATGCTAGGACTTAACAAGCGACCTAAAATTGAAGCTATTGAATTTGCACTCAAACGACAAGACAGCAAAGTTTGGGAAGACATCGGCCTTGGAACAAATGAATTGTTGGAAGAAGATAAACAGTATCTAAAAAATGTTGGTTCTTTTGGGACACCATTTGACATAATTAATGAACGATGAAAACGGCAGCTGCTAACATCGGTAGCTGTTGCACAACTACCCTCAACGCTGTTTTAGATTTTTACCTCAAAACAAAACACAATTAACTCACTGATAATAAGAAGATTAAAATTGCAACTTTTTTGAAATAGTTGAAAAATAGAGTTACTTTTGAGTTGTGCAACAGGCACAATGGCTAAAAAAACATGGCGACATCGGTTCCGTCTCCGTGGGGCGATAACGTACACATCAAACGAACGACTTTTACCGAAATCTGCTTACCCTATTTTTAGCCGCGGGCATTAGCACCATCCTAACAATGACCCTAAACATGTATTTAAAAAGAGGTTTGGATTTATTATGAAAAAAGATATTTTTGAGAGATGAATAAGACAACACATAATGGTGTGAGTGAGGTGGCGGAGCCACATCTAAAGCATAGTATGTATTGTTACATAGATAATGGAAATATGCACAATCGGTTTTTTGCATTGGGCATATACGGATGTTATGTGCAACCTTAGACAAAAATGATAACACTAATAAATATGGACAATTTAACGCCTGATAAATTCTTTTTTGAAACACCTTTGTATGACATAATAAAATGGACAGAAGATAGTGACCAAGTAATTGAGGATATAATTTGTTTTGATGGAAAGGTTGACGGACCTTGCATATTTTGCGGTAAAGACACCACATATAAAAGAAAAGGGAAACCGCTAGCAAGATATGAAATATCAAGTATTCTTGCCTTTAATAGGACACTTGGACTAACTTTGATATGTAGTCGTGACGAAAAACACGAAATTGAAATTTTCTTAAAAACGTTCCCAGATGAATACTCGTTTTTAAAGATAGGACAGTTTCCTTCTATTGCTTCTTTGACAAAAGGAGAAATATCTAAATACCGGAAAATACTTGGTGACAACTTCGCTGAATTCAGCAGGGGTATAGGACTTGTTTCACACGGTATTGGTATTGGTTCTTTTATTTATTTAAGACGGGTTTTTGAAAACTTAATTGAAGAAGCTCACCAACAAGCAAAATTAACTGCAGGGTGGACAGAGGAAAATTATGGAAAATCCCGAATGGACGAGAAAATAGAATTACTTAAATCTTTTCTTCCTAATTTTCTTGTAAAAAACAAAGTTCTTTATGGAATACTAAGTAAAGGCATTCACGAACTTAAAGAACAAGAGTGTTTAGACATTTTTCCAGTTGTCAAACTAGGTGTAGAGTTAATACTTGACGAAAAATTAAAACAAAAAGAACAGGAAGATAAGATTAAACAAGCTGAGCAACTTATTGGAAAAGTAGCGACCAATCTTAAACCTGGTTCAACTAAATAATGACACGAAAGGCTGCACATAACAGGGGTAGCTGTTGCACAACTCTTGAAAAAAGAAAAAATGCTTAAAAATCAAGAAAAAAACAAAAGGAAATAGTGCCATTTAAGGCACTCTAATTTAAACGGCAGGGTTTCGTTATACAAAAAAATGAACCGCCCAAAATGCATGAAAATGCTTCTAATAACTTGATTTTAAGAAGATTTGACGTTTGCTCCATTGCTTGCACATTGCCTTGTACTTTTTTACGGCTAAAGTTGAGGTATTTTTTGAGGTTGTAGGTTAGGGCAGCCATCAGCACATGCTTGTTGGCTTGTTTCATCCCTCGGCTGTTTATTTTTTTCATGTTCAAGAAGTTGATAAGCGTGCCCAACACTGGCTCTACCGTGCTGCTGCGTATTTTGCTTATCTTCTTTGCATACTCTGGATTTTGGGCTAATTTTTGGTGCATACGGTCGTAGTAGGGTTTGTCTATGCTTTCTTCTATCTTTTTAAACTTGGTGCTTTTGCCACAACATTGTTCTCGCAAGGGGCAGTTCTTGCAACTTGATTCTGAACTGCGGTATTGCTTTTTTTGGTAGCCTTTACTGTCGGTTTTTATACCCTTAAAGGTTAGTATTGCTTGGTTTCCTCCCTGCTTTTGACACTCGTATTGATTTTGGTCTTTATTAAATTTAAAACCTTCTCTATTGGGTTTATACAACCCAAAGTTGGGTATATAAGCATCTATATTTTGTTCTTCGCAATACCGTAATGCTGTGCCGCTGCTGTAGCCCGCATCGGCCGTTAATTGATCTATGGTAAGGTCGTTTTCTTTCAGATTTTTGATGGTTTGGCTTACTATTTCGGGTAGGTTTTCGCTGTCTTTGCTGCCTGCTGTGCTGGCACATGCTCCGGTTATTACGTGGTGGGCATCATCAACTGCCAATTGGCCACTGTAATTCAATTGGCGGGCTTTGCCCGGTTTTACCGATATTTTGGCTTCGGGGTCGGTGGGACTGTAGTGTGTGTGATTGCTCAAATATTTAGGCCGAATGTCGTTGCCGTTTTCGTCTGTTTTTACAGTTTTATTGTTGCCTGGCATTCCTTTGTAGGCTTCTTTTTTCCAGTTGTGATGTCGCTCTACCAACTTTTTTCGGCTGCTCGTTACCTGATAGTCCGAGTTTTTGTTCAACTCATCTAAGTATGCTGGTGCATCTGCCACTACCTGTTTTTCTATCAAACTATCCATGCTGGCATTGGCTTTTATAAAGGCACTATCCACCGCTTGGCGTTTGCCTTTTACCATTCCTTTTTGTATGCAAAGCCTCAATACCTCTTGAAACAAACTCAAAAATACTTCTTCGCCATACAACTGTCGGGTGCGGCTTATGGTGCTGTGCCAAGGCAATGATTGGTCTATATCATACTTTAAAAACAACCGAACATCCAAACAATTTGAACAATATTCAATCAGTTTTCTGTCGGAGTTGATGTTGTTTAAATAGCCCACCAACAGTAGTTTAAAGAACACCACGGGGTCTATCGACTCCTGACCTTCTGTGCCATAGTATCCTGCCGTGGCTTTATACAAAAAGTGAAGATTTAACGCCTCCCCAAGTTTTCGATAGAAATTATCTTTGGGAACCAAGTCTTCTAAACTTACTTGATAGAACATTTTTGGCTCTATCTCTTGTCGTCCTTGCATGGTGTAAAGATAGTCAATATTTGTTTATCTTATTGATTAACAGTGTGTTGTGAACATTTTTCCGCGATTTTGTCTATAACTATTTTTTTTACCTTTGAATGGTTTGGTTGTGCAACAGGCACAGGGGTTTTGCAAAAGCTGGGCTTCAGTACTAAATTGAACATTTGGAATTCTAATGAACATTGTGCTAAATTTGAACATTCGCACTTCTAATCCCAGCCTTCGCAAAGCCTCGAACCGTTATAGGCAATTATAAAAAACACGACTATGGACAATACTAGAGACGACTTTGACTCTAAAACAATTGAAAGCTTAAAAAAAAGAGCTGCTTATATATGTTCTAATCCGAACTGTAGAGCCATGACAATTTCTCCTTCAGAGGCGGACGATACAAAAACCATATATATTGGTAAAGCGGCTCACATAACGGCTGCTTCAAAAGGTGGGCCCAGATATGATGATTCATTGAAGCCGGAAGAAAGAAGTGCAATAACAAATGCAATTTTTTTATGCAGTAGTTGTGCTGACATGATTGACAAAAACAATGGACTCGACTTTCCAACAACATTAATCAAGGATTGGAAAACCAAACACGAAACATGGGTAAGAGACAATCTGAACAAAAAAGTAACCGCTGAAAAACAACCAACTCAAGTCATTAATGTGACTAGCCACAATCAGCAAGGAGGCATTACTGCTGGAGTTGTCAATATTAGTTCTCAACCAAGACAACTTACTAATGAAGCTGCAGGTCAATTAAATCAGTTAATATCTTCAAAGAAAGGTCAGACTATAACAGTAACTTGTACCATGGGGGACGGTGAAGCATTTGGTTATGCGACACAAATTAAAAACTATTTGACAACTAACGGTATTTCTGTAAATGGTGTAAATCAAGCGGTGTACTCTCAACCTGTAATTGGACAAATTTATAACCCAGACAGGCATGAAATAATCATTGGGACAAAACAGTAATAACTGCCCATAACACGGGTAGCTGTTGCACAACTCTTGAAAAAAGAAAAAATGCTTAAAAATCAAGAAAAAAACAAAAGGAAATAGTGCCATTTAAGGCACTCTAATTTAAACGGCAGGGTTTCGTTATACAAAAAAATGAACCGCCCAAAATGCATGAAAATGCTTCTAATAACTTGATTTTAAGAAGATTTGACGTTTGCTCCATTGCTTGCACATTGCCTTGTACTTTTTTACGGCTAAAGTTGAGGTATTTTTTGAGGTTGTAGGTTAGGGCAGCCATCAGCACATGCTTGTTGGCTTGTTTCATCCCTCGGCTGTTTATTTTTTTCATGTTCAAGAAGTTGATAAGCGTGCCCAACACTGGCTCTACCGTGCTGCTGCGTATTTTGCTTATCTTCTTTGCATACTCTGGATTTTGGGCTAATTTTTGGTGCATACGGTCGTAGTAGGGTTTGTCTATGCTTTCTTCTATCTTTTTAAACTTGGTGCTTTTGCCACAACATTGTTCTCGCAAGGGGCAGTTCTTGCAACTTGATTCTGAACTGCGGTATTGCTTTTTTTGGTAGCCTTTACTGTCGGTTTTTATACCCTTAAAGGTTAGTATTGCTTGGTTTCCTCCCTGCTTTTGACACTCGTATTGATTTTGGTCTTTATTAAATTTAAAACCTTCTCTATTGGGTTTATACAACCCAAAGTTGGGTATATAAGCATCTATATTTTGTTCTTCGCAATACCGTAATGCTGTGCCGCTGCTGTAGCCCGCATCGGCCGTTAATTGATCTATGGTAAGGTCGTTTTCTTTCAGATTTTTGATGGTTTGGCTTACTATTTCGGGTAGGTTTTCGCTGTCTTTGCTGCCTGCTGTGCTGGCACATGCTCCGGTTATTACGTGGTGGGCATCATCAACTGCCAATTGGCCACTGTAATTCAATTGGCGGGCTTTGCCCGGTTTTACCGATATTTTGGCTTCGGGGTCGGTGGGACTGTAGTGTGTGTGATTGCTCAAATATTTAGGCCGAATGTCGTTGCCGTTTTCGTCTGTTTTTACAGTTTTATTGTTGCCTGGCATTCCTTTGTAGGCTTCTTTTTTCCAGTTGTGATGTCGCTCTACCAACTTTTTTCGGCTGCTCGTTACCTGATAGTCCGAGTTTTTGTTCAACTCATCTAAGTATGCTGGTGCATCTGCCACTACCTGTTTTTCTATCAAACTATCCATGCTGGCATTGGCTTTTATAAAGGCACTATCCACCGCTTGGCGTTTGCCTTTTACCATTCCTTTTTGTATGCAAAGCCTCAATACCTCTTGAAACAAACTCAAAAATACTTCTTCGCCATACAACTGTCGGGTGCGGCTTATGGTGCTGTGCCAAGGCAATGATTGGTCTATATCATACTTTAAAAACAACCGAACATCCAAACAATTTGAACAATATTCAATCAGTTTTCTGTCGGAGTTGATGTTGTTTAAATAGCCCACCAACAGTAGTTTAAAGAACACCACGGGGTCTATCGACTCCTGACCTTCTGTGCCATAGTATCCTGCCGTGGCTTTATACAAAAAGTGAAGATTTAACGCCTCCCCAAGTTTTCGATAGAAATTATCTTTGGGAACCAAGTCTTCTAAACTTACTTGATAGAACATTTTTGGCTCTATCTCTTGTCGTCCTTGCATGGTGTAAAGATAGTCAATATTTGTTTATCTTATTGATTAACAGTGTGTTGTGAACATTTTTCCGCGATTTTGTCTATAACTATTTTTTTTACCTTTGAATGGTTTGGTTGTGCAACAGGCACACGGGTTTTGCGTCAGGCGGGCTGACGTGCAATCCCGATAGCTATCGGGATGGAGCTTTGTGCTTCTAATGAACATTTGAAATAAATTGAAACTTTGAGCTCCGAAACCCGCCCGAACGCAAAGCCTCAAACCGTTATAAGCAATGCTGACCGACCGACATGACATAAGAAAATGAACTGGAAATTTATTATATCAATACTCGTAACTGGACTTCTGACTTTTACAATAGGTTGGTTCCTTCACGACATGAAACAATATGCAGACGGAGTTGTGGTGGACGATAAAAGAGGGAACAGTTTACAAAAGTCAAATCCCAAGTTTGCGACAATCACGCAAGACCAACTCGACAGTTTGATGATAGCTTCTAATATTAACAACGAAGCAGAAAATTTTGAGACAAAAATTTCAGGACGATTTGTAATGAAGGAAGCAAATTGTGCAGGGTTTAATTTTATTAGTCCGACACTTGTTACTTGGACAAATGAAATCGACTGTGAGCATCCAGACACTTTAAAAATTCGATGGCTGGACAACGCAACATTTTATACTCAAGACATTGTCCGACTCAATGAAAATTGTCCTCCAAGAATTTGGATTCATCAAGTAGTTTCTTTTGACGGACTTCATTTAACTTTAAAAGATGTTTGGACAGGTTGGAACGACAATACTGATGAACGGACTGAATTTATTAAACGAGAAGCGGAGGACTAAAAATGACATAAGCAAGAAAAGCACGGGCACACAATCGAGTAGGCGGCACTCCCCATAAATGAAGAGAGTGTACCTATTTAGCTAATCCGACATAACTATTGGTTATCACTCTCCTTTCAACTATTTTTGAAGAGCGTTTGCCACTTGCGGCACACACAATGGTATAAAACATTGGGCAGGCAGTGCAAGTTTTAAAGGCATTACATTTGATTAAATTCTTAGCAGTTTTATAGAAAAATGTTTCGAAATGCCCAACGCTTAACGTCCCAACCTTTAGTTTGAAATATATTACAACAATGAAACAAGTGGCGACAGTAGTTTTAGTAACAGGGCTTTTAGGGTGTAACCAACAACCTAAGAAAGAAAGTAAACTGACAAACCATAGTGACAAAATGGTGCAAATCGACTCCGCTTTGACAACTAAAAAAGCCCACTACTCAAAATATCATATATCAATGGACACTTTGTTCTTTGCAACCGAAACCGGCCAGACTGTAAAATATGAAAAAGACGACTTCAATTACATTGTTGACAATCACCCCGAATTATTTATTGAAAATCCTGATGAACCTGACCAATCCTTTTATTGTAATTCAGGCAATGGAGAATTTGGAAGCGAAGCTGGGCAGGACAACTATTATATTTTGTATGCGTATTTACTCAAACAAAAGAATGGTATTGACAACAACCAGAAAATGAGAAAAAAATTAATTGACATCTATGCCAATATAAATACACTTTTCTCGCGGTTTCAACATGGTGGGACATATTTCGGACATCAATATGCAAGAATTGAAGGTTACGCAGAGTATTCTGTTTATATCTATTTGCAGAGCAAAGACCACATAGAAAAAACATACAACATAACAAAACAAAAAGAGTTTTACATAAAATCGCTCAGACAACTGATTGACGATGAAAGTAAAATTGACCACGCGACCTTTGGGAACGATAAAATTGCACTAAGTAAAGAATTGAATAAAATCGTTGACAACCTCAATAACTTAATTACGGACAATTTTTACTTACGTAGGGCTCAAGAATTTCAATATAGACATTATCAATACTACTAAAATAAGAAAAACGCCCCATAACAGCCACCTACCCAAAAGTGGCGGTTCAGTGGTTAAATCAAGCTTTATGCTTCTATCAAAGTTCCTGCTTGGTTGGCAGTGAAGTGCTTCGAAATCGCCACCTTCGGGTAGCTGCAAAACATTAACGGTATTTAAAAATGAAACAATTCAACACAATATTACATAGAGTATTAAGTCCAAAGAATGTTGGTATGATGGTCAGAAGCCATGTGGCGTTTGGTGGTGGCAAATTTGTATTTGTTGGATACGAGCGACCTTGGGACTTTAAAAAAGGGTCTCAGGTATTTTCAAGGAAACTTGAAACCCATTGCGAATTCATTCATTTTAAAAATGAAATGGATTTTTTTGAATGGTCTAAAAAAGAAAAATTAAGAAACTACGCAATAGAGATAAATGAACGTGCAACTATACTTCCTAGAAAGAAATTTGAATCAAATTGTAATTTAATTGTAGGGAGTGAAAAATTTGGACTTCCTGACGAATTTGTAGACAAGTGTGATGATGTTATTGTTATACCTCAATTTGGAAACGTTGAATGCCTTAATGTTTCAATATCATCTTCAATCGCCATGTACGAGTTTAGACGGGATGAAGAAATGATATTGGGAATAAATGAAGCGAAATTTAAAATAGAATAAGAACAACCGTTAGCTGCCATTTTTAGAACAACCCGAAAGACAAATTAAATGGACAAATTGAAATTGGACAACATAATTGAAAAATACAAAGCACAACCTGTTGGAAATGGTTACATTGATATTATTGTATCAAGAGACAATTACTCAGACTTTGTTGAAGAAATTGTGAAAAGTGGCTATAAGGTTGACAGTATTAGTTGGTGGGAGCATTGTATAGGCGATAAAGAACCAGAATACGGACTTGGTGGACCTAAAAGTATGTTTTATTACGGTTGGTTTGCAGAAATTCCAACAAGCGTAGACGACATACATTCTTCTGCAGACAGTATTGAAAAAGAAAAAATTGATGCTATACTAAACTTAATCAAGACAAAGACAATTTCATTTGCAGACGGAGAAAAAACTTTTAAGGAAAATCAATGGCTAACGCCTGCGATATGGCTGGACGTACCTGACGAATGGAGAAATAAATACGGCAGCTAACACGGGTAGCTGTTGCACAACTACCCTCAACGCTATTTTAGATTTTTACCTCAAAACAAAACACGATTAACTCACTGATAATAAGAAGATTAAAATTGCAACTTTTTTGAAATAGTTGAAAAATAGAGTTACTTTTGAGTTGTGCAACAGGCACATGGGTTTGCGTCAGGCGGGCTGACGTGCAATCCCGATAGCTATCGGGATGGAGCTTTGTGCTTCTAAAGAACTTAAGTAATAAATTGAAACTTTGTGCTCCGAAACCCGCCCGAACGCAAAGCCCCAAACCGTTATGCACAATGAATATGACTTACAATACCTTCTTTGATAATTTTTTCACTTTTGACGATACTTATTCGACAAAGAACTACAAGGGTAAGGTCGAGCTAGATGCTCGAGATTGGGTAAAAGCATTGAGGTGCGAGCTTGAGCTAACTCAGCTGAGCATCCAACATGCGGAAGGAGCCAAATCTCCAAATGCTTTTTTTTGGAATGGTGTTCTTAGTCCTTTTTGCATAAATGAAGAATTAAAAATGCTTTTTGAAGACAACAATATCACTGGAGTGAAATACATCCCTGCGAATGTAAAAGACAAAAATGGAGAGCTCATGAGTGGCAAATACTTCGCTGTGTGTATTCAAGGAAGAATAGGTCCCATAGATTATTTTCGTTCGGAGGTAATTTTTAAGGAGAGTCCTTCAGGAATGATTGTTCCACAATTCAAAGGAGAATACTTCAATGAGAGTAGCTGGGACGGTAGTGACTTTGTAATGACTCGTCCTGATGAATTTGGTCATATTACAGCAAGTATATATACTTCAAGAAAAGTCAGAGATCTGTTCAAAAAACATAAAATCTCATTCGTAAAATTCACATCGTTGCCCACGAGTACTACTGATTCAGACAACATTCTTCGAGATTCTGATGAATTTATGAGAAAACTAAAGGCTAAGATCATGAAAGCAACTCCGAAGAAGTGGCTCATTCAAAAGGCAATCGATAAAACGATAAAAAAGGATTCAATCAAATGGGACTTGTTGTAATGTGCATAACACTAGCTTGGTGCCAGGCGGGATTGTCATTCAATCAAAAATTTGATTAAGTTTGATGTGTAGGCTTCGGAAGAGGGGTGATTTTACGTCCGTCACCAAGCCCCAACGTTACAAGCAATTTTAGGCAGTCATGCGTAGACTAATATTCATTCTGTCAATTTTGACTTTATTAAGTTGCGGCAATCAAAGTGATACGACGGGCAATTCCACAAAAGAGCAAGACAAATCCCAAAACACTTTTGCGACATGCTTTGCAGGCATTGATACTTTAAAAGCTGGACAGAGCATTGGTTGTGCAGGGGGGACTTACAAACTCATCAATGACAAATATGTAATTCACATGCTTCCTGACTTCCCTATTCAATTTGACAGTTGCTATTCTGTAACTATTGACAGTTCAAATGCGGGTCGACTAACAGAGCTTTTAGTGTTTGACAAAAAGGATGCAAGTCTTACAAACATATGCACCGATCTAATAATTAATAATGCACCTAAACCAACACAACAACTACAAGCACAAAGTGGACAATTAATTATTGGCTTTAGTGATCCGACAGAACTTTATGGCAACAAGACACATCACACGACTGTTTTAATAAAAAGACTTGTATTTATAGACAGCAAAACAGGAGAAAAAATAGAATTGGAGAATGAATTGCTTTGGAAGGTGCTTGATACCGGGACACCTGGTTGATAGAAATAACTGCTTGTAACACGGGTAGCTGTTGCACAACTACCCTCAACGCTATTTTAGATTTTTACCTCAAAAACAAAACACAACTAACTCGCTGATAATAAGAAGATTAAAATTACAACTTTTTTGAAATAGTTGAAAAATAGAGTTACTTTTGGGTTGTGCAACAGGCACATGGGTTTCACGTCAGGCAAACTGATGTTCAATCTTGACAGAAAACTTCCGAGCGTTTTGTGAAACAATACGTAAAACATCAAGATGCTTGGAGATATCAATCACACTCATAATATTTTAATATTCTTTTTCAAAAGGGGGGGAGGTAGCTTTTCGGGCTTTTCAATGGTGCATTAGCACACCTCTTATTTCTGCGATTCTATCACTCGCCGCAAGCCAAAATACATAATGGTCATGAACACGGCCATAAGTAAATGGCTAATGTCGTGGTAGTTAAACCAATGATTTATGCTTAGTTGATTTGAATAAACGATGCCAGGAATAATACTGTAAAAAAGTGCTGATGCCACTATTTTGCTTCCCGTAAGGTTTAACTTTTTAGAAGCAAAAAGATGCATGGGAAGCACCATTAAAATTAAGGCAACCGATGAGTTTATTTGGGTAACTTTAAACGCATTTTCAATGCCATATTGCAGCATAAAAATCATCAACAAAACAGCCAAAATCCATTGAAAAACAAACCATTTTGGCAGCCAAATTTTAACAGTTAACCCCACCCGATTTTCGATTATTTTGAAAGAACCCAACTGCAAAAACATCAAGCCGGTAGCACCGCATATCCACCCAACCACCTTAGCATAATCAGGCACATAGGCCTGCAAACCATGGCCAAGCCAAGCGGCACTGGTCATGCCAATGGCAAAAATTAGAAAATAGTTTTTAAACCATTTGAAAGAAACGTGCTTTGACACAATTTTGCCAAAACTAAAATAGGCAAACCAACATACAAGAGCCACCAAAAAGTCTGTCAACGTAGTGACTGGTTCTCGCCACTCAAAGCTACCTACCCAAACCGTTGGGTTCAAAATGGAGTTCATCATTAAAAGTATGTCGATTTTACTTTCATCTCTGATTTTTTTGAGCAAATTTAATTTAAAAATATGACCAAAAGCAGCTAAAAACTTAAACGATGCTTCTAAGTTCGCAGCATATTTACTGATTTGAAAAGAATTGGGGCAACATTGATGATTTTCCTCATTTTGAGCAATATGCTTGAAGTGGTTGCTGTGTATGGTCTGTTTAAAATCAACCAGAAATACATAGAAGCCGAATTGTGTGAAAACCGCAACATCCCCGATTCTGACTGTCATGGAGGCTGTATTTTAAAGAAAAATATGGAAGAAACCAATCAACCGGAGGCATCGTTGCCAGAAATGAAGTTGATGGCCTTTACTCTTTCCAACCGTGAAAATGTTGAAGTTTTTTACAGTCTAAAAATGCAGAAAACAACCACTATTAACCAACCTGTTGAAACCGAATATCTAAACACAATTTTTAAACCACCAAAATGTAGTTAACTCTTTCATATTGATACTTACAGAGTTTTAACTAATAATAATTTACATTGAAACAATATTTTGCAGTTTTGCTGGCTGTTTTGATAAATAGTCATGCGTGGGCTTGCGATGTTTGCGGTGGTTCAGCGGGTGGTTTCGGATTTGGCTATCTTACAGGGTTTAAAAACAATTTTGTGAGTTTGAGCTATCAGAATCAACGCTATCTCAGCACACATCCCAAGTTATTTGAAAATGAAATTACCAAACAATCAAACGATATATTTGAAAACATTGAAGTATCGTATAGGCACGCTATTGGCAATAGGTGGATTGCTGTGGCACAACTCCCCTTTAAACACAATATGCTGATTTCGGAAAAAACATACGCCACGGCTGGCATTGGCGATATTTCTTTGACCGGTATTTACAAACTTATATCGCAAGGAAATACCACCACCGAAAAACAGTTGGTGTGGCAATTGGGTTTAAAAGCCGGCCTGCCAACGGGCAAAAACAATCTTTTGTTTGATGGTGTATGGATAGCCAACATGCAGCACGGAAGCGGCAGTTGGTCTTTGGCAGCAAACTCTATATACTTTTATAGAATGAAGCAACTGGGCATTTCGGGAGAAATATTGGCCAAAACCAATGGTGCCAATGTAAATCAATACCAGTTTGGCAACGAAATTTTGATAAATCAAGATTTCTTTTATCGGATAAAAACCTCGAAAGGAGCTTATCTTCCAACATTCGGAATTGAATTTTTGAGCCGAGCAAAAGACTGGGAAAACAAACAAAACCTCGAAAAGAATGTGTATAGCGGCGTTGCCTCTACCTCGGCAGTGGGCGGCTTATCGATGTACAGAAACAAATTTGGAATGCGGATTTTTGGCCAGATGCCTATTAAATCAACCATTAGCAATGGGTATGTATCTGCCAAACCAAGTCTCAAATTTCAATTTATTTATCTTATACCTTCAAAAAATTTAAAAACAACACAAAATGAAAACACATAAAATTAGCTTATATACTGTCATTGCAGCGTTTGCAATCATCATATTTCAGGCATGCAAAGAAAAAGAAGTAGATCCACCGATTACGGAAAAGAAAGTGGTATTTAACTTTACCGAACCCGCTTCAGGCCAGATGTATGGCCTCAACGATACCGTTCATATCAACGGAACAATTAGCTACGAAGACGAATTGCATGGATATGAGGTTACGCTGGTAAACCTTTCAAACAATGATTCGATGGTGTTTAACGAACACGCTCACATAGACGGAAAGGAGCTAACGGTTGACCATAATTGGGTTAACAACGTGACAGGGCATAGCAACATGGAACTCAGAATTGACGCGTTTATTGACCACGAAGGCAATATGAAAAGCGACACCATTCATTTTCATTGTCACCCAATGTAGTGCATTTCTCAACAATATAAGGCAAGCCCTCCAAGCATAGTGCGTGGAGGGTTTTTCTTTTTATCGGCATTCTGGTTAACATCCAATTCAACTTTTTTTTATTCTTTATTTTTTTGTTTGACAGGATAAATTATACATTTGGACAGTAAACTTTTGTGCATGAAACATATTCTATTATTCGCCGTGTTGATTTTGGGAGGGTTAAACACCTTTGCCCAAGATGAGGAGGAAGAAAAAGAAGCCAAAATTCCCCAAATAGACCCCGACTTTAAGAAATATTTGATTGACCGTTTTAATAAGCCTCCGCATCACATGTTTGGCATTAATGCAACTTCCTTGATTCCTGGCTATGTTGATGCTACAATTGAACGAAAATTCAATCAACGAGTTAGCATTGGAATTACTGGTGGACTCAGTCCGGTTAAATTCATTGATTTATTCATGTGGGCAAGCGAGTCCGACCTGTATAATTCAATAAAATACAGTGGAGAAAAAGCTGGAGTTGGTTTCCAATATGGCGGATTTTTAAGATTTTATAGAAAAAGAAAGGCTCTCGACGACGGACAATATTATTGCTTCAACTATCGCAACCGCACCAGAGCATATGAGACCTATTTCTCCAGAATCCAGGATGCATATTATAGTTATGGGTGGAAATTTAAAAATCATCAAGGTTTTGCCATTGATTTTTCTATCGGAGTTGGATTTACATTTTCCGACCTAATAGACAAGAATTCATCTCAAAGCTTGAACTATGAGCCTTATGTGGATGGTTTTTTAAATATTGAATTAAAAATTGGTAAATACTTTTAACCACAGAACATGAGACAAGCTTATTTAAAATTATCACTTGTCATGGTAATTATGTATTGCTTGGCACTGCAGGCAATTGCTCAAGACAAACTAAAAGTGACTGAAAGAAGTGGTAAAACTTTTAGACTAAAAGCTCAGCGAATAGAAGATATATACAGTTACTCAGGCGGCAAATTTTGGTCAATATCCAGCAGCGGAGATAACTACTATGTAGCTTTATATGATGAGAATATGAACTTTGTGAAGGGTTCATACCTAAAATTTAAGTATGCCAAGAAAAAATTAACCTTTCACTCTGTTGTTCAGTTCAGAGGGAGATATTTGATTTTTTTGACTTTCGACAACCTTAAAACAGACAAAAAATATCTATTCTACTTCGAATTTGAACCCGATGATTTGTGTGTAAATCCTGAACTGTTTAAAGTAGCCGAAGTTAAATTAGCAGATCGTTATTCTACCTATTCTGATTTTGATATAAGGGTAAGCCAAGACAAAAAGTATTTATTGATTCTAGGAATTCCTCCGGCACGAATAAAAGGTGTCAAAAAAGGTTTTCTGGCCAGTCTTATCTCCTTCCCTATCGATCAAGAAAGAGACCCTTCCATTGGGATAAACCGATTTAGTTATTGGCTAATTGATAAAGAAATGGAGATTATCAACTATGAAAAAAAGCACAGAATGAACGTCGAGGATGAAAATGAGGATGACCATAAATTTTTTATCAAGGATTTTGTAGTTGACGATGATGGAACCATTTATATTCTTGGAGAAAATACTATTTATAATGAAATGACATCAGAGGAAGATGGCAGCCAAATAGCATCAATCGTAGGCAAAAAGAATAGAAAGAAAATTGGTCGTGCCAGAAGTTGGACAGATTTAGATGAATCGCAATACATGGTTGAACAAATTAGTAGAAACGGGACAACCAGCATGTTTATGACCGACCGAGGAGTTCTATACAATGATGCAAAAATATTGTTAGAAAAAGACTCCACAGTAAGTCTAATTGCTCTCTTGGCTGAACAAATTTATGATTATAAGATAACCACGGGAATCGCACGTTCAAGACTGAACAAGAAGTCTCTCGAAGTTTCAAGCGACGTATCAGAAAATTTTTCTGAAGAAGTGTTAAACACAGTGAATAATATCCGTGAAACTGAAAGCAAGTTAACACATCGTCAGAAAGTCAGAAAAGAGAAGGCGGAAAAAAGGCGATTGTCAGATTATGATATGGAAATGAAAGAAATTGCCAAAAGGGCTGCCCTTAAATGCAATTCTATTGCCTTTTGTGGTTTGGATGAAAATGATAATCCAGTAGTTGTTCTGGAAGAAAGATATGTAACCATCGTTGTAACTACAACGCGGGATGCCCAAGGAAATGTTACCACCACAACAACCTATTATTACAGCTATGACGATTTAATTCTAGCCATATTTGCGGATGATACGCTTTATCAAAAAGGGTATGAAAAATCATTTACCTCGATTAATTACCAGATTAAAGAGCCCTTGGCCGTTTCCCTAAAAAATGGGGTAATAACCATTACAGCTCAAAATCAAGTATTAAGAACCGATACGGAATTGGGTGAAATACAAACCTATAAACTTAAAGGCAAGAGCAAGAGTAAAAAGGGTAAATCCAATTTCACCGGCAATAACTTCTTTACCTATCGTAAAACCATAAATCCAGATCTTATTGTAGCGGCAAATCAAAGGAGGTTTGGAAGAACAACCTGGTATAAAATTGTTGTGGACTAAATTATTTGTCCTATTCCCAATACTTTATTTCCCTTTCTTTGCAGCATGAATTATTTTGCTCACGAATCGGCAATAATTGACGATGGATGTGCCATTGGAGAAGGTACGAAAATTTGGCATTTTAGCCACATAATGCCCAAATGCACCATTGGAAAAGGCTGCAACATTGGCCAAAATGTGGTGGTTAGTCCAGAGGTAGTGTTAGGCAACAATGTGAAGGTTCAAAACAATGTCAGTATCTACACAGGAGTTATTTGCGAAGACGATGTTTTTTTGGGGCCAAGCATGGTTTTTACAAATGTCATAAACCCTCGAAGTGCTGTAAACAGACGTGACCAATATTTAAAAACCATCGTAAAAAAAGGTGCCAGCATTGGTGCCAATGCCACCATTGTGTGCGGAAACGATTTGGGCAAATATTGCTTTATTGGTGCCGGAACGGTTATTACAAAAGAAGTTCCTGATTTTGCACTGATGGTTGGCAACCCTGGACGACAAATTGGTTGGATGAGTAAGCATGGCCACCGACTTCATTTTGACAGCAATGGATTGGCTGAATGTCCAGAAAGCAATGAAAAATATCAACTTAAAAACAATAAAGTTATTTGTTTGAATGACTAAAATATTAGTAACAGGCGGGCTTGGGTATATCGGAAGCCACACCGTGGTAGAACTTCTGCAAAACGGTTTTGACGTGGTTGTGGTGGATAATTTAAACAACTCCAGCATTGAGTTTAAAGAACGAATAGAAAGAATTGCACAAAAAGAATTTTCATTTTATGAAATAGATGTTTGCCAAACCTCAGAGCTAAACGTGGTTTTTGAAAATGAAAAGATTGACGGAATTATTCATTTTGCTGCCTATAAAGCCGTTGGCGAATCGGTAGAGCTGCCAATAAAATACTACCAAAACAACATTGGCGGCCTCATAAGTCTATTGGATTGTATGAAGAAACATGATGTTCGAAACATTGTTTTTTCATCGAGCTGCACCGTTTATGGCGACACAAAAAACAGTCCCATTAAAGAAAATGAACCTATTGCCGAAGCCATTTCTCCGTATGGAACCACCAAAATAATTGGCGAACAAATACTGTTTGATTTTGCCAAAGTTACTCCATCAAAAGTGGTTAGTCTCCGCTATTTTAATCCTGTGGGAGCCCACCAAAGTGCCTTGATAGGCGAATTACCGTTGGGTGTGCCGAGCAACCTGGTGCCATACATTACTCAAACCGCTGCCGGAATTCGTGCAAAACTCACCATTTTTGGAAATGACTATAACACACCCGATGGCACCAACATCCGCGATTTTATTCATGTGGTAGATTTGGCAAAGGCACATGTTAAGGCCATAGATTTTGCGTCAAAAAATGATTTTTCGGTGGAAGTTTTCAATTTGGGTACCGGAACAGGAAGCTCCGTCACAGAGGTTGTTAATGCTTTTGAACGAGTAAATAACATAAAGTTGAATTACGAATACGGCCAACGACGTGCCGGAGATGTGGAGCAGATATGGGCCGATGCCACCAAGGCTAAAGAAAAGCTCGGCTGGCAAACCGAGTTGGGGCTTGACGAAATGATGCTTACGGCTTGGGAATGGCAAAAAACTCTGCTATAAACCCAAAATCCAATGTTACGTTGCCGAAATTTGAACTAATCTAAAACCTATTTTTGCAGCATGCACAACTTTATACACGACAGCAACATTGCCGTTTTTGATGGTTCTAAATTCAACTTGAATGATTATAGAACCGATTACACCGCCGATTTAAAATCGAAAAAACAGGGCAAAAAAAAGCTGGAAAAAGACAAAGAAGTGCTGCACGAATTGCAAAGAATGATGTATGCCACCGACAGTCATTCGGTGTTGCTTATTTTTCAGGCAATGGATGCCGCCGGAAAAGACAGCACCATTCGCAAGGTGTTTTCCGGCATGTTTCCGCAAGCCAGTTCGGTTTATAGCTTTAAAGCCCCTACCAGCAGAGAATTAGATCATGATTATTTGTGGCGAAGCAGTTTGGTGTTACCCGAAAGAGGGACATTTAGCATTTTCAACCGTTCGTATTATGAAGAAGTGTTGGTTACACGGGTTCATCCCGAATTTATTTTGGGGCAACGCATTCCAGGCGTTGACAGTTTAGAAAAAATAGACCTCCGATTTTGGAATAGACGTTTGGAGGCCATCAAAAATCATGAAGAACATTTGGCCGAAAATGGTACGTTGATACTGAAATTCTTTCTAAATGTTAGTCAAGAAGAGCAAAAACGAAGATTTTTAGACCGAATAAATACGCAAGAAAAGAACTGGAAATTCAATATTGGAGACTTAAAAGAGCGAGCCCGATGGAGTGATTATATGTTTGCCTATCAAGAACTTATACGACACACGGCGGTTTCACATGCCCCGTGGTTCGTAATTCCTGCCGATAGCAAGTGGTTTATGCAAGCGGCTGTTTGCGACATCATTATCGGAGCGTTAAAAAAATTAGATCTCAGCTATCCTATTTTAAACGAAGAAGACGAAGCCAATTTGTTAAAGGCTAAAGAAATGTTGGAGAATGAGTAATTTGGTTACTCCAACCTGCAAAAAAAATCCCTTGCCAAAAGCAAGGGATTTTTCGTTTCTATTCTATTTTATATTTCTTATCGAGCGGAGCAACCGCAGTTTTTATCAACATAACCAACCGTTCCGGCAGCAGTTTTGCATGGGTCGCCAAAATTTAATTTCAAATTCGGGCAATCATACGTGGTAGTGTTTGAACCAACGCACTCACAATTTTGATTTACAACACCCACAGTTCCGGCTGCGGTTTTGCATTTATCACCAATATTTAATTGAAGTTTTTCGCAATCATATTTAGGTGTGTTTACCACTTCACAATTGCAATCTTTGTTAACAATTCCTACTTGGCCATCTGCAGTTTTGCATCTATCACCAAAATTGAGTTGCAACCTTTCGCAGTCATACTTAGTTGTATTGGCAACCTCGCAATCACAATTTTTGTTTACAAACCCAACTTGACCATTGGCATTTGTGCATTTGTCGCCATAATTTAGTTGCAATCGTTCACAATCATATTTTACAGTTTTTGTTTCGCAGTCGCAATTGGCGTTAACTGTTCCCACCACTCCAGCAGCAGTTTTGCAGGCATCACCAATATTTAATTTCAAATCAGGGCAATCGTATCGCTTGTTGTTTTTGCGTTTTTCTTTATTTATGTAGTCCAACAATTCGTCTTTGCAAGAAGTGGTAACCAATGCCATACCGAACAAGGCTACCAATAAAATTTTAAAAGAGTTTTTCATATCCAAATGATATTTTAAAGGGTCGAATTTAATCAAATTTTGTAAATCATTTTCTATTATTTCTATGTCTTTATCAATTTCATTTTTTTATTGCATAGCCCTGATTTACTGATAGAATAACGAATTCAATAAGTAAGACATTCGGGTTTATTTGGTCAAACTATTTGCTAACGTTCAAAAAATCAATACAAAAGAACTACCTTTGCCAAAATTTTAAAGGCTGAGCGAGGATTATTTGGCATAATGTTCGTTCAATCATAACAACATTATGACAACATTTCACAGCTTAGGTTTGCAACCAGAAATTTTGCAAGCCGTAGAAAAACTTGGTTTTGAAAAACCAACTCCCATTCAAGAAAAATCAATCCCTTATTTGCTCGAAAACACCGGCGATTTGATGGCTTTAGCCAGCACCGGCACAGGAAAAACAGCGGCTTTTGGTCTTCCGGTTTTACAAAAAATAAATCCTGCGGCTAAAAAAATTGAGGCATTAGTATTGTGTCCTACGCGAGAATTGTGCCGACAAATACACGACGATTTTCAAAATTTTGCATGCAACCTTAACGGATTTAGACAAGTGGCGGTATATGGCGGTGCCAATATAATGAGTCAAATTAAGGAATTAAAAAGTGGTGCAGCGGTAGTAGTGGGTACACCCGGTAGGGTGGTAGATTTGATTGAACGAAAAAATCTTGACATTTCGAATGTGAAATATTTGGTGCTTGACGAGGCCGATGAGATGCTTAACATGGGGTTTAAAGATGATTTGGATTTTATTTTGAGCAATACTCCTGAAGAGCGTCAAACGATGCTTTTTTCGGCCACCATGCCTGCTGAGGTTAATCGTATTGCTAAACGATATATGAACAATCCGGAAATGCTCGAAACCTCTTTGGCAAACAAAAGTGCCGAAAACATTGAGCATTCCATTTACATGGTAAATGCATCCATTCGTTTTGATGCTTTACGTCGAATAGTGGATGTGAATCCGGATATATACGGAATTGTTTTTTGCCGAACCCGAAAAGAAACACAGCAAGTAGCAGACAATTTGATAAAAGCCGGATACAATGCCGATTCATTACACGGAGATTTGTCACAGGCACAACGTGATAGTGTAATGGCCAAGTTTCGCTCCAGACATTTGCAAATTTTGGTGGCCACCGACGTGGCTGCCCGTGGTTTGGATGTCAACGACATTACCCATGTTATCAACTACAACCTACCCGACGAGTTGGAGACCTATATACACCGAAGCGGAAGAACGGCCAGAGCTGGGAAAAAAGGCGAATCCATTGCCTTGGTAACTTCTCGAGACAAATCGAGTATTAAAATTCTTGAACGAAAAATTGGCAAACAGTTCGAAATAAAACGTATTCCAACAGGAGAAGAAATTTGCGACAGACAGTTGATAAAATTGGTTGATGATTTAGCCGAATCGAATGTGGACGCAACCGAGGTTGAACGTTATTTGCCAATCATTACCCAAAAATTGGAGAACTTTTCTCGCGATGAACTGATAACCCGCTTTTTTGCCACCGAGTTTACCCGTTTTTCAGCATTCTACAAAAATGCACAAGACATTAATCTTGCTACCTCTGAACGCAGAAGTAGGGAAAAAGAAGACAGAAACGACCGATATGTTCGGGATGATGAAGGCTCAAAAAGAGGAAAAAAAGAGCGGAACCGCGGCAGAGGCGGCCGCGTGGACTTTGACCGATTCTTTGTTAGCCTGGGCAAAAAAGACAACCTAAATCCTCACCGCTTGATGGGCTTTATCAATGAGTTTCCGAACCTTCAGGGCATTGCCATTGGTCGGGTAGAAATAATGAAATCGTTCAGTTTTGTGGAGGTTGACTCTAACTTTTCATCTACTTTGGTGAATACCGTAAATGGTCAAAAATTTCATGGAAAACCATGTGTTATTGAACCAGCTTCGTCAATAAAACCTAAGAAAGACAGAGATCGCGATCGAGGAAGAGATCGGGATAGAGACCGAAAAAGAAAGCGATAGAATCAAGTTTATTGTCGTTAATAAAGAAATCCTATTTTTGCGGCACTATTTTAAATGATTCTAAATAATGTTTCACGAACAAATTAAAGAAGTTACCACAGAAGCTCATAAAAATGCCGAAAAACATAGTTACGGCATGGAAATCATGAGCCGCACCCTCACCAAAAATCAATATGCCCAGTTGTTGATTGCCAACTATACGTATATAGCGGCTTGGGAAAAACAGTGGGAAAACATAGGCTTTGAAATTCCATCGGGATTAAAACTTGAACAACGAAGAAAATATAGTTTATTGGTTCAAGATCTTGAAAATTTGGGACTTAATGTTTCGGATATTGAGCTAAAAAACATTAACAAACCTGCAAATTATGCCGAATTTATTGGCAGAATGTATGTAGTAGAAGGTTCGACACTGGGAGGTGCGGTTATTGAGAAACAACTCAAGCTAAACGCCAATTTAGAAGGTTGCTCATTTCACTTTTATGGTGGATACGGTCAAAACCTTATACCTTTTTGGAAAGAATTTATTGGTTATTTGAATGAAATTTCAGATGATGGAAAAGACGCTGCTATTGCAGAAGCTAAGCAAACCTTTGCTCACATGGAGCAATGTTTTATAGATGCCAAACAAGTTGCCGTTTCATAAATCAGGTTTTTTATTTTTGCACCAAAAAAATTAATTAATGGCTACAACAGCAGATTTATCAAGAGGTTTATTCATTCGACACCAGGGTCAATTGTGTCGTGTGGTAGAATATCAGCACACTATGCCCGGAAAAGGTGGAGCATTTTATCAGGTTAAGATGAAAAATGCCATTACCGGAAAATCATCCGATTACCGCTTTCGTTCCGGCGAATCCATTGATGTGGTTCGGGTGGAGGAAAAGGAAATGCAATTTCTATACATGGAGGGTGAAAACTTAGTGGTAATGGACACAGAGTCGTATGAGCAATTTCAACTTTCTGCAGCTTTGGTGGGCGATGCCATGAAATTTTTGAAAGAAGAAATGATGCTAACCGTATATCTCGACAATGGAAACCCAATTTTGGCTGATGCACCAAACCACGTAGTTTTGGAAATTACCTACAGCGAGCCAGGCATAAAAGGAGACACTGCAAACAATCCGCTGAAACCAGCTACATTAGAAACTGGAGCCATTGTGCAAGTTCCGCTATTTGTTAATCAGGGCGAAAAAATAAAAGTGGATACCCGCACTGGCGAATACGTAGAAAGAGCAAAATAAAAATAGACTATAAAGATTATGCGAACAGCCCCGCAAGGGCTGTTCGCTTTGTTTTATAAATGCATCAATTAGGATAAGTACAGCCGCTAGTTTTGGGCTTAGTTCCAAAAAAAGTATTCTTGCACCCATTTTATGAGTTTAGAAAAAGAAATATCAAAACGCCGAACATTTGGAATTATCAGCCACCCTGATGCCGGAAAAACTACGCTAACCGAAAAGTTGTTGCTTTTTGGGGGTGCCATTCAAGTGGCTGGAGCCGTTAAAAGCAATAAAATTACCAAAACAGCTACTTCCGATTTTATGGAAATTGAAAAGCAGCGGGGCATTTCTGTGGCCACTTCCGTTATGGCTTTTGACTATAAAGACAAAATTGTAAATATTCTCGACACACCTGGTCACAAAGACTTTGCAGAGGATACCTACCGAACTTTGACCGCTGTGGATAGCGTTATTTTGGTAATAGACTGCGTAAAAGGTGTGGAAGAGCAAACCCGCCGACTAATGGAGGTATGCAGAATGCGAAATACACCGGTAATCGTTTTTATTAACAAACTTGACCGCGACGGACGAGACCCCTTTGATTTGTTGGATGAGGTAGAAAATGAATTGAATATTTCTGTGCGGCCATTAAGCTGGCCCATTAGCATGGGGCGTGACTTTAAAGGTGTTTATCTTTTGCACGATAAGTCATTGAATATTTTTGAAGTAAATAAGACCCGAAAAGCCGACAGCTACGAGAAAATAACTGATTTATCTGATTCAAAATTGGATAAATTGGTTGGCGAAAAAAATGCTAAAAAGTTGCGTGAGGATGTGGAACTGATTGAAGGCGTGTATGAACCTTTTGATAGAAGCTTATATCGAGAAGGGTTTTTAGCCCCTGTATTTTTTGGTTCGGCGGTAAACAATTTTGGTGTGCAAGAGCTGCTCGATACTTTCGTAGAAATAGCTCCAAACCCCGTAACTCGCAACACCGACATAAGAGCCGTAGAACCGAGCGAGAAAAAATTTACCGGATTTGTGTTTAAAATTCATGCCAACCTCGACCCAAAACATCGCGATAGAATTGCTTTTTTGCGTGTTTGCTCGGGCGAGTTTAAACGAAACACATTCTACCATCATGTGCGATTGGATAAAAACCTAAAGTTTAGTAACCCATACAACTTTTTGGCTCAAAGCAAAAACGTTATTGACAATGCCTTTCCCGGCGATGTGATTGGACTGTATGATACCGGAAACTTTAAAATTGGAGATACCTTAACCGAGGGGGAAGACCTGAATTATAAAGGAATTCCGAGCTTTTCGCCTGAAATATTTAAAGAGGTAATAAACCTTGACCCAATGAAAAGCAAACAACTCGAAAAAGGGATTGAACAGCTTACAGACGAAGGTGTTGCACAGCTTTTTAGACAAGAACCCGGCAACCGAAAATACATTGGTGTGGTGGGCGAATTGCAATTTGAGGTAATTCAATATCGGTTAGAGCATGAATATTCGGCCAAGTGTCGATTTGATGCACTGGCATTTCACAAAGCCTGCTGGATGACTGGAGACAAGGCCAAAATAGATTCCTTCTGCCAATATCGTCCAAAGGAAATTGTCTTAGACAAAGATGGAAACCGAGTGTATTTAGCCTCCTCCCCTTATGTGCTTCAAATGGCTCGCAGCAATAACCCCGACATCACTTTCCACGAAACCTCGGAGTTTAAAGTATAGGTTGGGTTGATTTGTAAAAGGTTTGAGTTTTCAAATTTGTAAATTTATCACCACTCCTAATACAGTATGATGTTTGGATATACCTTTTCTACATGCAACTAACTGGTGGTTGTTTTTCATACGCCAGTTTGCTTTGGTTAAAATTATTTTTTCGGGAAATACCTTTGTTTTTCATTGCACCTTAACCTGATTTGTAATTCTCCCAACCTTGCCAATATTTTTAATTTTGGAAATTCTTATAATATCGGTTTCCGTTTGAACCAAAATAAATTGGCAAAACAGCAGCAGATTTATGAGACGAATTTTTTTTTGAATGAACTCTCCCTATTAACTTACCCTTTGACTTGAGTTATTGACATGGTAGATAAAAATCATTTAGCAACAGCCAACAGAAGTATTAACTTTGCCGCAAAAACAATCAATGTCTGCACAAGGTTGGGTTATAACCCTTTCTATTTTAGCCATATTAATGTTGGTAGAACGTTTTTTTGCCATTAGAAAAAACATAAAAACGTATGATTTAGCCGATTTTATGGTCAATCTGTCTTGCGGAATTTTGGAAAGGGTTTTCGCTTTCTTTTGGTACTTCGTGTTTTTTATTGCCGCCCAATGGGTGTTTGACAATGTTTCCATCTCATGGCACATTCCAAGCAATGCGTTTACATGGGTTTTGGCCGTGGTGGCGGCAGATTTTGCGGCCTATTGGCATCACCGATTGAGCCACGAAATCAACTTTTTGTGGGCGGCACACATTGTGCATCATCAAAGCGAAGACATTAATATTTCTACGGTTTTCAGAGTGTCGTTTTTTGCCGTTTTCAATCGTTCGTTTTTCTTTATTTGGCTTCCGGTTATGGGTTTTTCACCTGAAATGTCGCTCTTCGGAATCATGTTTGTCGGAGCGTTTCAGTTTGTAACGCACAGCCGTGTGGTTGGCAAATTGGGCTTTTTAGAAAACATTTTTTCTACTCCTTCCAATCATCGGGTTCATCATGCCAGAAACGAAAAATACATCGACCACAACTACGGCCACGTACTTATTTTGTGGGATAAAATTTTTAAAACCTACACGCCGGAAGAGGAAGAACCTGAGTATGGAATTACCACGGGTTTTGAAAGCGATGATGCCTACAATGCTCACTTCTTTTATTGGAAGGATATGTTTAAACGAGCCAAATTGGCATCGAGTTTTAAGGATAAAGTAAAGATTTTTTTTGCCAAACCCCAATGGACACCGGCCGATGTGGGCTATTTGCCGAATCAATATAAAACTGATAAAAATGGAAACAGACTGCAACATCAAACGCCCATGAGTAAAGAGTTTGGTGCCTATATGCTGATAAACAATATTTTTACTTTAGGATTGTTTGTGGCCATGTTTGCTTTGGTACCTGACTATAAAGATATTTCAACTTCGCTGTTGTTTGCCAATAGAGAATTAATGATTTTGGTTGGGGTAATTTTCTTTTCGGTTTGGACTCATGGCCGATTTTTGGATAACAAAGCGGGCAGTAGAATATTGGACAGCATCCGATTGATTTTGGTGGCGGTTTTTATTCCGCTTGTTTTTGAGTCGGTGGCTTTTGAAGGGTTCAACCTTGTGGTTTGGGCGTTTTCTGCTGCCATGTTGGCTTGGTTGTGGCTGGGTAATAAAATTACCCACATTCCTTCCCCTGCTCAATTAGCCTAAAAGTCAGAGAGAAAACTGAAGACTGTCTTTAAGTTGGTTGGCGGTAAACTGTTTTATGCTAACTTTCAAATCAATTTTTTCCAGTGGCTCATCGATGATGTTAACCGTTTCTTTTTCAATCAGTTCTAATACGTTTTCCCCTTTTATTATTTTTCCGAAAATCATGTAGTCGCCATCCAATCTGGGCAATCCTGCTTCGTTGCACACAATGTAAAACTGACAGGCATTCGATTTTTTTTCAGGATTATCATCTCTGCCCATTCCCAATGCCCCGTATGTATGTTTTAAGCTGTCAACAAACTCCGGATCCAATATGTAGGGAGAGTTCTCAAAGTACTCTGGCAGGTCGGGGCAACCGCCTTGCACCACAAAATTCTTAACCACTCGGTTAAAGGTAAATTGGTCGTAATGCTTGGCATTGGCCAGCTCAATAAATTTTGCTTTATGATTTGGTGTTTCGTCGTACAGCCAAAAGTACATTTCACCTAACCGCGTTTGCACATGAGCGATCGGATATTTTTTTTCAACGGGCATTTCTTCCGAGTTTTTTTCGGAGCATGAAAAAAGAAGAATTAAAAGGGTAATGTGCCAAAATTTCATAGAACAAAAATACAGAATACGTGCATTTTATGAATCTGGTTAAAACATTTGGATATAATCTCATCACATAAATAAACTATACTTGAGGCATGAAAAGCATTTTGTTTGTTTGTCTTGGCAATATTTGCAGGTCGCCGATGGCCGAAGGGGCTTTTTTACACTTGATTAATGAAAAAGGGTTGGCAGCCGATTTTTATGTCGATTCTGCGGGAACCGCCGGATATCATGTGGGGGAAAGACCCGATAAAAGGATGATTCAAACTGCCGAAAAACATGGCGTTTATCTTCCGAGCAGAGCCAGAAAATTTGTAAAAGAAGATTTTGAAAGGTTCGATTTTATAGTGGTGATGGATGAATCGAATTTGCACGATGTGCTAAGGTTGAAAAATGATACGGCCAAAGCTACTGTATTAAAAATGAGGGAGTTTGACGATATAGGAAGGGGAGGAGATGTGCCAGACCCGTACTATGGCGGAATGAATGGTTTTGAAGAAGTTTACGAAATGTTGATGCGATGTAATGACAATTTTATTGAATATTTGAAAAATAAAAATGAATAACGCACGAGGGTTACCTCTTGCATAAAAAATATATAAAGCCGAAAAACAGTTGAAACACTTGCTCCTTTTTGCTCTTATTTATCTGCCCAAACTCGGTTTTTCGCAGGATACGCTATATTTTGATACCCTTGTAAACTCGGGCAAAGGCTCATTTTATGTAATGGTGGAAACCACCGAATTTCTATTGAAAGATACCACAATGATACCCACAGGGCATTGGGAATTTTTTACCAAATCCGGCAAGTTAATTAAAGAGGCCAATTACACCCTCGATTTACGCCAAAAGGCCAGTGTGCTAAATGGCGAGGTTAAATATTATGACACCTTGGGCGACCACATTTTATCTTTATGGTATAGAAACGACCAGATATACAGAAAAGAAGCTCAACGAATTTTTTATTTGATGGAAGGTAATTCGGCGTATGACGTGAAAGAGCAATATGGTAAGCTACTGGTTTTTGAGCATCTCGACCGATTTGCCCAACCAAAAATTGTTACCGAATATGTAAACCTGCGAAGCGAGAAAGAAATGGCCTATTATTTTGACGAAGAGGAACGATTGAGCAGCCCACATTTGCTTCGCGAAGCAGCCAATTGGCCAAATGTGGAGGGCAATTTGGTGGACAACGCCATGTTTGAAAAACACCCGCTTTTGGCCGAAAGCAGAGCCTCTATTGAAAATGAAGTAACTGCCTGGAAACCGGCATCGCCCACGCCTGATTTTTTCTATTCGGAAGACTGTAAAAGCGGCACGGGTTGCGTTGGATTTAGGGTGTATAGCCTTGTGCGGGATATTGAATATTTGCAAAACAGATTAGTGAAACCTCTGAAGAAAGATAGTGTTTATTGCTTTTCTTTATATGTAAAACTCGCCAATCAATGTGCTTTAACCAGCAATGGCTTGGGCATTCACTTTAGCAAAAAACCAATTAAAAGCATTAACGAAGTCATTGATAAACAGCCAAACTTGCTGCTCAACGAAAGCTATTTACCATACAAGTCAAAGTGGATGTTGCTGCAATGTCAGTACAAAGCTCAAGGTGGTGAAAAATATTTAACCATCGGCAGTTTCAAACATCTACGTGATATATCGCTCACTCCGGTAAAAGGCTATCAGCACGAGGCATACTACATCATGGATGATTTGGTGCTTCTTCCCATTAGCGACTCCACCGAGTGTACATGCAATTTGAATGAGAAGCCCGCACCCAAACCTTTGGTTATTTACGACACACTTTCTTCTTTGCTTCAGGATGAACCCCTGGCCGGAGATAAGTTTGTGCTGGAAAATATTTATTTCGAAAATGATGAATTTCAACTGTTGCCTCAGTCGATGCCTGCTTTGGTAAAGCTAAAAAATATGCTTATTCAATATCCAACTATGCGAATTGAAATTGCTGGCCACACCAGCAACACCGGAGGTTATGACCATAATTTGGAACTGTCATACAACAGAGCAAAATCGGTAAAACAGTTTTTGATAATGCAGGGCATCGCCGCCGACCGACTCCGCATAAAAGGCTATGCCGACACCGAACCAATTGCCAGCAACGATACTCCCGAAGGACAGGCAAAAAACAGGAGGGTGGAGGTTGAAATAATAAAACGGTAATGGTAGAACACAATACAATGTGCCTCAACCATTATTGTATTTTCAAATAATACCCATTTACCCCTACGGAATTCTTTTTTCCCCACCAAACACCTTGAAAATGCGAATAATCATAAGGTCTATCATTTTCTTCGTATCTTAATTTTTAATTCGATGATGCGAAGCAGGTGGCCTTGATTAGTGTTTGAATGGAATAGTAGAATTTTTCGTAAAAATGGAGGAAGCTCGCGAGTGGGCGAGCGAGATCGCCGACATTTTAGAAAAATTCAATATGAAATTCAAAAAGCCAATCAGAGCCTTGACTTTTTGTTTCTTTTGTGTTAAGACAAAAGAAAGGAGACAATAATTTCTAAGTCATTCAATGTTAGTAGATTTGCCGTTCACAATATTTCCTCATCACTTCTTCTTCGTCTACGTCGATTCCGTGTTCACGTAGCTCTTTGAAAAATGTTGGAATTTTAGTTATCCACCCTTTTATATCCGATTTTGAAGTAATCATATTTAGTTTATTCTCAAATTCGGTTAAAAATTGGCTATAAAGTATCTTTATACCCACTTCTTCAGGCCTAACATCCTCATCCTTTTCAAACGATGGTAATACCGCCAATTTAATTAATACATCATTCTTAATAAAAAGCAACTCCATTGAACCTTCAACAGGAATAAATCCGCAAGATTCAAATAAGTCAGAGGATAACCAGGGAAAATGGCATCTATGTATGTCAAAAACTCGTTCTTCTTTGGTTTTAAATATTTCTACAAGAACTTGGTAGTTTCCAATCTTCTTAATTTTAGCAGGGAAATATCCTCGATTTCCATTGCTAATGCCGATGTAATTATTCATCTTGTTTTTTTTAATTACAAATTTATGGTCACTTAAACCTGATTCCTAATTGGTAATATTTCTTGTTCCTTTTTCAATTTGGGAGGGTTTGCTGCAACAAATGTAAGTTGACCAAAAGCCTGAAGGAAATACATAAGATTTTTGCTATATCAAAGCAATCTACCCATAGTAAACAGTGGCTTTAGATATAACCCCAAAAAATAAGAATACCAACCACCACCGATGCCAATGCCAAAATCAAAACGGCTCCGGCGGCTACGTCTTTAATAAATTTTACTTTTGGGCTTTGTTGAGGGTGCAACAAATCGAGTGTTTTTTCAATGGCGGTGTTGAGCATTTCGGCGGCTATTACTAATGAAATGGTTAAAACCAATACCAACCATTCCATTCGGGTGATGTTTAAATAAAACCCGCAAAAAATAGCAACCACTGCAAAAACCAATTGAATTTTTAGGCTTAATTCTGATTTAAAAGCTGCAACGATGCCCGAAAATGCTATGGGTAAACTTTTTAAAAACTTGTTCATTCGTGTAAAGATAAATGAAATGTAAATTTTCCTCTGTATTCTCTGTTAAAAATCTCTGTGTTCTCAATGGTTAATCGTTTTTAACCACAAAGACACTGAGTTTTTTTTCACAGAGGCCACGGAGTTTTCTTTGTTTTCGCCGCAGCTAAATGAACGTTCTCTGTGTTCTTTGTGCATCCTTTGTGTACTCTGTGGTTACTCTATTTTCCAACCACAATTCGCTGCGGCGAACACGGAGGGATTCACTGAGGTTACGGAGCTTTTTTAAAAACTTATTCATTATTGGCCGAAATTGAATGAAAAACATAATCCAAAACGGCAATAAAGATGGCAAAAAGTGTCGTAAAACCGATAATGTAAAAGGCATCTTGACTAAAAATAAGGTGTATCATATCCGAACAAAAGGCTAATGGATGTAGCAGTGCATCCCAACTGTTGTATCGCTCTACCCGACCCAAATATATGCCATACCCTACAGACAAATAGATTGCCGAAAGTGCCAAAATCTGTATGTTTCTTGATGGGAAATTCGCCAGAAATAGTTTCAATCGATTTATAACTATAAAGTTGATAAGACAGCCTGCCAGCGAGAAGGAGAAGAGCATGACCAAATCATACCAAAATGTGGGGGAGTGTAAACTATGTCGCAAATGAACCATATCTGTAATTAAATAGGCCGAATTGGGCAAGAAAACAAGGGTTAAACCTATCAAAATCAGGTTTTTAAGGCTCCATTTTTCATTGGATAAATTATTCAGAAAAAGTAGGGGCAACCAGGCCAAAAAGAGATTCCAAAACAAAAAACTAAATATAAAATGTTGTTGCCAAATTACCCGAAATGCAACGAGAATAATGCAAAAACCGGATAGCAGAAAAAGAGATTTGTATTTTTTCATTTTTAAAACAATTGAGTGATACGAAGCATCGTGTCTCTTCTATTTTGCCAATAATAACGACCTATTCCGCTGATAATGAATGCCAAACCGGAAAGGAAAATCCAGTATGGGAAACTATGCGGAACGTATTTTAATCCCATATTTTTGCTGATGTCAAACAAATCGGTCCAGACAAAATCAGGAATAACCGCTGCCGAGAATTGCACGTAGTCCACACAAAAACTGACGATACAAACTACCGAACCCACTATGAGCAGCAACCAGTTTAAACGACCAATGGCGACGTTGTATTGCCGGTTCATTTGGTTTAAAACTACTGTAAAACCAATCATTATCAAAGAAAGAAGAACAGGAGCCCAAACGGGGCCAACCCAAATTACTGGAATTAGAAACAACACATCCCACGTGGCAACCGATGCAGGCCAACCAAGGAAAAGTTTTAGAAAAACGTAATAAAAAATGTCCCACAGGGCAAAGGCATATAAAAACCAACCAAATCGGGTGTTTTTGTTGTGACCAGCCAAATAGCCCACACCAATCAGCATAACAATGGTGGCCACCTCACGCCAAAGCTCAACGGCAGCCAAGTTTCTACCTATTGGTTTTAATGGAAAATCAAAGCCTTCGGGAAAACAAAGTTCTCGGAGATACACCACTACAGCCGTTTCTAACAGCCCCATGGCAATGGCAAAAATGCCTAAATACAGATAAATTTTTGAAAGTGATGTTTTCATTTTTCGTGTTTATTGATGTTTACTTCGCCGTGGCGAATTGTTGAGTGAATGATTTATTTGCCCAATAATCTGCCAAGTTAAATGACCGGAAATCCTCAGAATCATTCGTGTATATATACATACCTTGCCTCTGGAAGTATTCCGATTCGTTATCAGTCATTTGAGACAAATGAGGATATAATAAATGTGCATTGTTTGGCCCCAAACCAATCAAATACCAATAGTCGATGCGGTTTTCTTGTTTTGGAATATGCGTAAGATTGTATCGGGTAATGATATTCGACCAGTTCGGTAATGAACTCAAAATGAGTGCAATAGCTACTGAAAATGTACAAAGTTTATATAGGCTTAAAATGGATTTTTTTTGCAAAATGGTATAGACAGTTAGCATTAAACCGACAAAGCACAGGGCGAGATAGAAATAGATAACGATTCGTTTTTCTGTAAGTCCGTAGTGAAAGATGTAGTCGTGGTTTCGCAACACGTTTAAGAACACAAAAACAACATTAAGAGCAATAAAAATATGGTTGGCGGTGAGCTGCTTTTTTCGGTTTTGTGTTTGGGCGTAGCTGCCTGTCAGCACACTTAATACCCCGGCAAAAACCACACTCACTATGGAAGAGTATATGCCCTGATGCAAATATTGCCAATGACTCAAATTTTGGGGCAACTCACCTTTTAGTCGGTAAAAAATATCGGAGGCCACTACCACCAAAAGCAATAAATTGAGTCCCCAAATGCCAATCAACCACCCCGTGGAAGTATTTGGGCTATTGACAAACTGATCTATTTGTTTTGATTTTCTGATAAAAAGTGTTACGAAGAGTTTTTGGACAAAAGCGGGTACAAAGGCTAGAATAAATGTACCGGATATCAATATTCCTAAAATGGTTATTGCAGCAAATTCTGGAAAATCGGCCCAATGCAACGTGCCGACCAAACTGCGAAAGGTGGGCGAACTTTGATAATAAAAGCCTCCAAAAATCAAGAGCAAAAAGAGAGGAATTACTACGGCAATTGCTCTTTTGGGGGCGGTCGAGTTGCTTTTGTTTAGACTTTTTAAAATTTCTATAATTGTTAGAAAAGGGGAGAGGAGAAGGTTTAAAAAACCCATAAAAAAGGCAGAAAAAGGCTCAAATTGTGGTAAGACAAGGCCGATGGCGGCAACAAAAAAGGCCACAATGGTGGTAAAAAACGACCAACCAAAACCGTTTAAAAATACTCCGGCTCCGGCAACCATTAAACCGATAAGGACAATTTTTTGTTGAAGGTTTTGGGCATACATCCATCCGGCAAAGGCAAAAAAGAGTGAGGCCGCAAAGACGTTAAGCCCAAACCCATCCGTTTGAAAAAAGCATAACACAAAAATGAGGGTTAATGTACTGATAATTAATATTTTGGGTTGTGTTTTCATATTGTATATATGTTAAAAATTCATTCCGAAATACCAGGTTATTTGTGTTAAAAAGCAGATAAAGTCAACTGTCGGTAACATCAAAATGAGTATCTGAAGGCATTTCTGTAATACGGTTTTTTCTTTGAAAGGTGTTTGAATAAACGATTCGATTAATAAACCAAAAAAGGAAATACTTACCAATAGCTTAAAAGTGGGAATCTCTATAGAGTGATTAATATCAAAATAAAAAATGCCAACCAGAAAAATTAAATGAATTGCAATAGGAACAATAGTGAGGTTGTATTTTGCAATTGATAAAGAAGCTTGTTTCGAAAATCGGATGTTAGAAAACCATGCTCTTAAAATACTGTAAACAGTCAGTGCAGGTAGCGAGAACATAAAAAGGATTATCAAAACCCACCCGATACCAGTTATTATCTTGAAACCGTCGGTTAATATTTCAGTTATTGTTTGCATTTTTCAACTTATTAGTATTCAACTTAATAAAGACAAAAAGTATCCCCGCTATAAGGCCAAACGAACAGTCGAACAATTGCCAAACAAAGGGAATGTGCCGAACGGAACCCATGATGAACGCCAATGGAAAAACGGCAGCCGAGCTTATGAGGCCAAAAGTTGCCAACCATTCATTTTTTATTGGGTCGTTGTATAGCCCAATGTAAAGAATGGCTAATAGTATATGGGCAAAAACCATCCAATCTGTGCCGTACCAAATAAATGGGTATTGATTATCTACCACTGATACACCTTGTTTTACAAATGGCAGCCAATCGGCCAGAACTGGAATTTTTATAAAAAAAGAGTTTGTCAACAAATCCATTCCTTGTGGGACGAAGAAACCCGTCAACCCTGCAATGAGCAGTCCGAGTTGAATTATTACGGTTAATATTCTTATTGCTTTCATATTGTAAAGTACTTTGCAATTCAAAGTTTAAATTCAAAAAAAAATTAAGTCGTCCGGTTTATCAATTGTTCAAGGGCATTCAAATGTTCCTGAAATGCTTTTCTTCCAAATTGTGTTACTCGATAGCTTGTTTTGGGACGTTTGCCTATAAATTCTTTTCTAACCTCCACATAGTCAAGTTTTTCTAAAGCGGTGATGTGGCTCGAAAGATTGCCGTCAGTCACTTCAAGTAGTTCTTTTAGGCTGTTAAAATTCATCCAATCGTTTACAAGCAGCACACTCATAATGCCCAACCGAACCCTACTTTCAAACGCTTTATTTATCTTTTCTATCATTACTTTTTTAGATGTTAGATAGTAGAATGGAGATGTAAGACTTTTGATGTAGGTTATTTCCTAGCTTCTGTCAAAGAAGCCTTACAAAAAATCTTACGTTATCTAACCATATCTTTATTTTTTACATAGATCAATGTTGATCTCTCATTACTAATATCTCAAATCTCAATACTCAAATCTCAAGCAAGTCTCACATCCCAATTTTATTTCCTTTCAAACCTCCACCACATATAGATGCCATATACAATGTGCAACACACCAAAACCCAACGCCCAATAATATAATCCATGGCCAATATCGAATGCCGAAATTAAACCAATACAAACCTCAAATATGCCCAAAAAGCGGATGGTTTCGAGCGAATATTTACTTCCGTTAATGAGTGCCAAACCATAAAAAATGAGTGTCAGCGGAGCCACCAACCCCCAATAGCCATGATAGAGAAAAATAGCACATAGCACGCCTCCAGTAGCCAATGGAATCATCATGTTTATGAGCAACCTTCGAGCTATTTTATCAAACATTTTTTGGTTGTTTTTGTCAGCCCTGCGTTTGGTTAAAACATATCCGGTAACGAATGAGAAAAACATGACCACCAAACCCAACAGCACGAAAAAGATAATATCCTGATTGATTCGACCCTCATATATGGTGCTGTAACTCTTGATGTATTCTTGGTAATTTTCTGAATTGGTAATTCGACGATGTGCCATATAAGCTCCCGCAAGGGCATATAATCCAGCC